>DATKXY010000209.1:0-17261 GCA_035528795.1 archaeon
ATCAGCCTGGTGAAATCGAACTCCGGGTACCAGATATCGGCATAGCCCTCGGTATCGTCTTTGGCGTCGGTGCCTGCGTACACGCAGCCGAGATAACCCCGGCGCAGGGCGACCAGAGCCCAGCCGCGGTGGTTCCACTGGGTCATGAACACCGGAAACGGGCCTTCACCCGGGGGGATCAGAAGCTCCACAGTGAGCCTGGCACGGTTTCCGGGACCGAAACTTAACTCCACAGTGCGCGAGGTTACTCCTCCCTGCTTTTTTTCACTCAGCGTTTTGGCTTCCATGTTCCCGGGCGGAGGAGGGAAAGTGCCGGTTATCCAGTGCCGGGCTTGATTTTTAATCCATTCGCGTTTCTGCTCCCATTGTGCGACTGTGGTAACCGGGATGTTCTTTCCGCCCTCATCCAGGACCAGCGGATCGGGCAGGAAGGGAAGCGAGGGCAGTTTGTCGAAATCTGGCGGCAGCTCGCCTGTGCGCGCAAGCCAGTCCCGCCAGGTGGAATCGAGCCGGGTCACTTGGCCTCGCTCCGGATGTTCGGGCTCGATGACTGAAAGGATCTCATCGAGGTATGCCCGCCGATTTTTAAGCTCATCCCTTTCAGCTTGCAATTCAGCGCTCTGAACGAGAGCAATCAGCAGGAGAGAAGTGAATAAAATTCTGATCTTCATTTTATTCTCCCTGGATTCAAGTGAACTTACTACTCAGGTCATAAAATTGTTTACATCTGTCCGTAAAGGTAATTTTATTCTTCTTTTGGTGGCAAAAGAAGCAAAACCATTTCTTTTGTAACCAAAAGAAACAAAAGTTAATCCTGGCTCTTTAGTCTTTTACTCCGCTTCGCCAAGCTCGCCTGGCGCGATAAAGCTGCGCAAAGGCCTGCCTGGGCGTTGTACATCTAGTATGGCGATGATGGAAATTACTTGTCTTCTACACGCTCCATAAACAGGTACCCCGGATTTCAGGGCTTCTTATGGCCTCTGGTTTCACCTGGGATGGCTTTATCATCCCAGGTAGTTGCACTAAAACCTCTTTTTGGCAGTTGTAAAAGTATTCTCTTGGGGTATTTCAACCGTTGTCAGGCAAAGTAAGTCGCCGGCGCCTTAAATGTAAGAATCGACATCTGGTAAATCATCCCTGTTTACTCAACTAATATTAATAACCAAGGCTAAGGCATATAAAAACAATATAAATGGAAACTATTTAATGCTCCCTGTAGTAATTATGCATTGCCTGGATTAACTTCTGTTTTCTTTCAGATTCAAATGTAAATATTTTATATTGGATTACTACGAAAAAAATTTTATCATTCAGACCGATAATAAAATAGCTGCTGGCTATTTATACTCTATATAACTATACTGAGCTCTGGCATAGAATTACGGCGGGGAATTTTTACCTTCTGTCCAAACTTATTTCCGGACTGGGAGAGATTAATGGACGCCTGGACCTGGCTTCTCGATACTTTGATCCTGCTCAGCGCAGCCCTGGTTCTGGGCTCAGTCGCCGAGCAGCTCAAACAAAACGCCATTGTCGGCTATCTCCTGGCCGGGATGCTTGTAGGGCCGAATGCCCTGGGATGGGTCGGCTCCCGCGAGGAGGTCAATGTTATCGCCGAGCTCGGCGTGACTCTGCTGCTTTTCACGATCGGCCTCGAGTTCTCGCTGAAACGCTTGATCCGCCTGGGACCAATCACCTATCTCGGTGGTACGGTTCAAGTCATTCTAACCGCGGCTGCAGGCTACGCTGTATCGGCTTTCTCCGGCCTGGGCTGGCAGGCCTCGGCAGCGCTGGGCATGATGGTCGCTTTGTCCAGCACGGCCTGCGTGGTCCGCATGCTTGTGGATACCGCCCAGATTGATTGCATTTTCGGCCGAAACGCTGTCGGAATTCTCCTGCTGCAGGATATCGCCCTGGTTCCTCTAGTGCTAGTCACTGTGGCTCTCGGCGGTGAAAGCACCCCTTCACAGGCCCTCTGGATGCTCCTCCGGTCAGTCGCCCTGGGAGCGGCGATGATCGGCGCTTTCTATGTCATATTCAACCACCTGATCCCCAAGGTGCTAGGCTTACGGAGCTGGTCAAAAAACCGTGAGCTGCCTGTCCTGCTTGCGGTCGTGATGAGTGTCGGCTCGGCCCTGGCCGCCCATAAAGCAGGCCTGAGCCCATCGTTTGGGGCTTTCCTCGCCGGACTGCTGCTCGCTGAATCCCCTTTTGCGGTGCAGATCCGCTCGGATGTCGCCTCCCTGCGCACTCTGCTTGTCACCCTGTTCTTCGCGGCAATCGGCATGCTCGTGAATCCGGTATGGGTGATGCGGAACTGGGCGCTGGTCGGCGGAATGGTGGCTCTGATTGTGATTGTCAAACCGCTCATTGTCTGGGGGATCGTACGCCCGTTCCGTTTCTCGAACGGGATAGCTCTCGCCACAGGAGTATGCCTGGGCCAGGTCGGTGAATTTTCTTTCGTTCTGGCCAAGCTGGCTGAAAATGGAGGGATAATCGACAGGGAGATTTTCCGGCTTGTAGTCTCAGGGACTGTCTTGACTCTCTTTGTAACGCCTTACCTGGTCAGGGCGGCGCCTATGCTGGCCCAGTGGGCCGAAAAAAAGTTTCCGGTGCACAAGATGCGGCCTGCAATCGTGTCTATCGGGACCCCGGTGCCCCTCGATTCCACAGAACCCGGGCGCCGCGAGGAAGAAAAACCGGTTGTCATCGTAGGTTTCGGGCCTGCGGGCCGCCGGGTGGCCGAGGTGCTCCTGCCGAAATTCGGGAAGCGGCTGTTCGTTCTCGATCTCAATCCCGGCAGCAGAATAATAGCGGAAAGCTACGGCCTCGAGTTCCATATCGGGGACGCCCGGCAGATCGAGGTGCTCGAACATTTCGGGGTCCGTCAGGCGTCAGTGGTTGTGATTACGGTTCCCGACCCGGACTCCTGCCGCCAGATTATCTATCTTGCCAAGTTCCTGGCCCCGGAGGCCTTGATAGTCTCCCGCTCCCGCTACCACATCCACCAATGGGACCTTCTCATGGCCGGAGCAGAGAAGGTGGTCGATGAAGAGAGCCAGGTCGGCCAGCGCTTAGCCGAGGAGGTGCTCAAATCGGTTTTAGACCAGCAAAAATGATTCTGCCATTCAAATACCGGGATTCCAGGCTGTCACCTCAGTCAAGGAGGGTTTCTTGAACTCGAAAACAACTGCTGTGCTCGGGCTTAAGCTGGCCGCCCTTACCTGCAGCTTGTTTATTCTATTCATATTGACTGGTATCCTGCATGGTTTGACCGGTCCCGAACAAGCCGGCCACGGTGCAGAGGCGGCCCTGTTCCTGATGTGCGCCCTGCATTCGGCTGCCCTGAGCTATCCGGTCATCCGCTCGAGATGGACCGGCTGGCGGCTGGTTTTCACGATCTTTATCGTGTATTTCGGCGTGATGACATTCCTCTCTCAGATCGAGACTATCGTATTTCTCGATTACATGAAAAATATTGTCCCTGCGGAGATAATTCCCTGGATCTTCCTGCAAGGGACGGTCGTTGCCGCGCTTTTTTCACCGCTGGCTGTGCTGGTTCATGGGAAAATGAAAAGAACCCAAGAGCTGGGGCAACCCAACCTGCGGCTGATCATGCCCTGGACGAAATGGGTCTGGAAGCTCCTGTTGATTGTGTTTATCTATGTTTTCATTTATTTCGCTTTCGGCGGGCTCGTCTTTGTGCCGCTAGCCGGCCCGGCATTCAAAGAGTATTACGGCGATCTCCAGTTACCTGGGTGGATCTTTTTCTTTCAGATAGGGAGAGGTCTTGTCTGGGCGGCCCTGGCCCTGCCGGTAATCCGCATGATGAAAGGCGCCTGGTGGGAGACCGGCCTGGCCGTAGCCCTGCTATTCTCGATACTCATGGGCACTCTCCTGTTGGCGCCCAATGAGTTCATGCCGGCTAGAATACGGATGGCCCACTTTGTGGAAGTAACCTTATCGAACTTTTTGTTCGGCTGGATAGTGGTCTGGGTGTTGAGAAACCGTCAACCTCAGGTGTCCTGAATGTTAATACTCAGGTCATAAAATTGTTTACATATATCCGTAAAGGTAAATTTTTTTCTTCTTTTGGTGGCAAAAGAAGCAAAACCATTTCTTTTGTAACCAAAAGAAACAAAAGTTAATCCCGGCAATTATGTCTTTTACTCCGCTTCGCCAAGCTCGCCTGGCGCGGTAATGCTGCGCAAAGGCCTGCCTGGGCTTTGTACATCTAGTATGGAGATGATGGAAATTACTTGTCTTTTACACGCTCCAAAAACAGGATTCTCTCACTTCAGGGTTTCTTATAGTCTTTAGTTTCACCTGGGATGGCTTTATCAATCCCAGGTAGCTGCACTTAAACCTCTTTTCGGCAGTTGTAAAAGCTTTTCTCTCGGGGTATTTCAACCGTTGTTAGGTAAATCAGTCGCTGGCGCCTTAAATGTAATAATTGACATCTGGTAAATCATTCCTGCTTACTTGACTTTTATAAATGACCAAGGCTACAGCATATAAACAACAATATAAATGGAAACTATTTAATGCTCCCTGTAATAATTCTTTTAATTACATGCAAATAGTAAATTTCCACCGGGAGGAGCCATGCAATGGAAAAGTCTCGCCAGGGATTTGAGTCTATTGGCTCTGGCTGTTTGCTCCGGGTTTTCCACCTGCGCCAGGGATAATTCGGGGATCGAGTTCTCTTTCCATCCGGGTGGTACGATACGCTTTAAAAATGCGGCTCTCGAGCTCGAGTTTGACAGCCGGATGTATGGCACTGTTTATTACCTGAAAGACGGGGCAAGGCTGACCCTTTGCGCGGGCGGTCCGAAAGGCCAGCCTGGGGCGCCTACGCATTTCGCCGTGGTCGAGGACCAGGAATTGAAAGATTTCGAGGTCGATTACAAGACCCTGGACTGTTCGGAGGTAACCAGTGAGTTCGGCAGGGGCAAGCGGCTGATCCTGCGGGGCGAAGCAGAGGGTCTGTCAGGCGTGCGGATCGAGAAGAAATTGACAGTCGAGCTATACGAGGATTACCCGGATCTGGCGCTCTGCCGCGCTGAATACAGGAACCTTTCCTCCAGGCCGGTCAAGCTCGGGGATATCTATTCGAGCGCTTTCCTTCTTTCCGCCTCACAGGTCGACCCAGCTTTAGCACCGCACGGCCTGCACGCTTTCTATGGCAATGCTGGCCGGCTGGTTCCGCAGATAGACACCGAGCTGTCGCCCGGCTATGCTGGGGAAAATTACACCGGGCGCACAGCCCAGGTCGAGGGCCAGAAGCGCGGCAACGGCGGGATACCGTTTATCGACCTGTGGTGCAAGGGATGCGGAATAGCTGTCGGGCATCTCGAGCCTCAATGGCGGAACCTTTACATGCCGATCAGGGTCGGGGACGACGGGAGGGTTTTTATCGGGATCGGGGAAGACCCTTCACTCAACCTCCTTGAGCCGGTCCTTCTCGAGCCGGGTGGGTCGTTCAAATCGGTGAGGACCTTTGTCTGCGTGCATGAGGGCGATTTTTACACGCCTGCTGCGCGATATTCGCGCTTGATGCGCGCCCAAGGGCTGGACATGCATACAGAGCGGTCCGAAAACGACTACCTGGCGGCCTGGTGCTCCTGGAACCGCTACTGCACCTCCGCCCCGGCCAGCAAAAAAGACGTGATGCTTAAAAGCCGGGTCCTGGAAAAAGTCGGGGAGCAGACCCAATACGGTATAAAGTTGATCATATTCGACGCGGGCTGGTTCAATAACCAGGGTGACTGGAGGCCGAACCTGGACACCCTGGCTTTTCCGGGTGGGGAGGAGGAATTGGCCGGGATGATCGATGAGCTGCACGCCCAGGGCTTCAAGGTGATGCTCTGGATCTCTTTTCTGACTGCCGACCCCTGGTCCGAGGTCGCCGCCAAGCACCCTGAATGGATGATCCTCAAGCCGGATGGCACTTTCCACCTGGACCGCTGGAGCGGCTGGACAATGTGTCCCAGCCTGCCCGAGGTCGAGCAGTACCACCGTGAACTGGCACGCAGGCTGATCCTCGACTACGGGGCCGATGCATTCAAGGTGGACGGCATGTACACCTGCCCGCCGTGTTACAACCCCGCCCACAACCACCGGGACCCTAATCAGTCCTCAAGGGATTTCCACAAGGTTTTCAGGGCCTTTTACGAGGAGGCAAAGAAAATCAAGCCCGAGGTAACCGTAATGGACTGCCCCTGCGGCGCGATCTGCGGTTTCGATGTGCTGCCCTATGTGTCTCAGACCATTGCCGCAGACCCGCCCGACTGTATCACTGTCCGGCGCTGGGCCAAGCTCTACCGGGCCCTCAAAGGCCCCGGCACGCCTTTCAGCAGTGATTACGTGCAGGTGGATGAGGGGAAAATGCGGCTCCCCACCGCGGTGGGAGTGGGCGCGGTGCCCCAGTCTTTTCAGGGAGAACCCCCGGAGCCGGAAGTCCGGGAATGGTACAGGAAGTGGTTCGGGATCTACAACCGGGAAATGCTCCCCGAGGCAAAGTACGAAAACCTCTACGACATCTATTACGACAAGCCGGAGACCCATGTATTCAGGAAAGAAACAGCTACCGGGGAGGCGGTCTATTATTCGATGTATGCCGATAACGCAAGCTGGAGCGGAATTGTCGAATTTCGGGGGCTCACCCCGGGCAAAACCTACCGGGTGGTGGATTATGTCAATCAGAGTGCTCTGGGCACTGTCTCGTCGGACAAACCGGCGCTCGAGGTCTCTTTTTCGGATTACCTGCTGGTTAAGTGTATCCCCGAATGAGACCGGCGCGGCATTTGCCAACCTGCTGCAGCATTCAATGCTAAATCAGAATTAGACCTTGCAATTCCTCATAATCCCTGATCTTTGTCAGCAAGTCACATGGAACAAGCCGACCACTTTTTCCCGGGCCTCGTTCCAGACCCTGATTGCCTGGGGCGTGGGCTGGAGATCGACCAGGCATCCGTTTTTCCCGAAAAAATCTGCCGCTTCCTCTGAAAGCCTCAATACCCCATACTGGCCTGTGCCAATTATCAATCTCTCTGCGCCTTTTTCGTAAACGCCCTCGGCCTCATCCAGGGACACGACATGGGAGGTGCCGAAAATGGCCCTGGAGAGTTTCTTCTTTCTTTTCTTCACCTCTCCGTCCAACTGAATTATCACATCATGGCCGTAAGTCCTGCCCCTGATAGTAATCGAGCCGAACGCGGTCCCATTGATCTCAGGTTTCATTATCTCCTCTGGCTGTTCTGGAGAGGTTTTATCTGACTATTTAAGCGTTGAAAACCTTATACATGCAGCGCTGCGGGATATGGTGCACCGGCACCTGGGGGAACACTTGCGCCAGGTGTTCGGCTAAAAGCTGCACTCCGTATTCCTCGCTCACCGGGTGGTTGACTATTGCCACCGGGTAGTTCGAGTCAATGGCAAAGGCCCCCTCCCTCCAGTAGGTGAACCCGTCATCCGTACACACAGCCATATCCGCCTTGAGCTCCTCGATAAACTGAAACATCGGGGTACCGGCGCCGCAGCCGATCGCAATCCGGTAGACAGCCTTGTCTTCCGGGCCGATAAACTGGACACCCGGCTGGCCCATATAGGCCACTTTGGACGCTATTTTCCGGGCCACCGCCCCGGCTTTCTGCCCCTTACCGTCATAAACATAATAGCAGCCTCCCCCCTCGAGCGGCCCCTCCAGCTCCAGCAGCTTCCCCCAGGCCTGGGTAATGCCCATTTCAGGGACCTTGTCCCAGACATCATGGCAGCGGATAATTGTGATACCTGTCTTCTCGATAAATTCCCGCTTTTTGCCGGCCACCTCGAAGCGGAAAATCTCCGGGTCGTTATCCCGGTGGTTGTAGTAAGTCGGCTCATGGGTCACGAACAGGTTGCATCCCGCCTCCAGCGCTTTCTGCAGGGCCCAGGTATAAGACATCCAGCCCACGGCGATAGCCTTGACCTCATCCTGCGGCCCGCCGGACTTGAATGTATCCACGGTCTTATCCCAGTCGACCCAGCCCCCGTCCAGGGAATTCAAATACTTATGCACCTCGCTTGCGGTGAGAGCTTTCGCAGGGCCTGCGCACGAGATAACCGCAGGAGCAGCGGCGGCCAGGGCAGCGGCCACTCCCGGAACACTGGAAATAAAACTCCGGCGGCTGATACTCTTTTTGCTTTCCTTATGACCCATTTTATCGCTCCTTTGGGGATAGTGAAAAGCTGAAAAGGCCTGTATCTGCAGGGATGATTATAATACATCGGCCCAGATTCATTCGGGTCGGTTGTTGAATTTCACCCTGCACTGACAGTGTAAAATTCGTTTTCAAGCCTCATCTTAAAGTTAAAGTTTCAGCCAAAAAAATAAAGATTTTCGTACTGGACCGCCCTTTTGATTTTTCGGGTTTGAACCCGAGCGGTCTGCCGGCGTGTGGCGCTCCTGTTTTTTGCTGTTCTTTACACCTTTGCGCGAAAACGAATCTAGGTTTATTTTATAAAAATTCTGTTTGGCATATCGTTGGACCATTCCGGCTGTACTCTATAAAAACTCAACTCTTACCAGGGTGATACCATGACTGCGCTCGACTATCTCATTGTTATCGGTTATCTGGGTGTCATGCTTGCTATCGGCCTCTTGCACCAGAAAAAGGCCTCGGTGGATGTGAGGAGCTATTTTCTCGGGGGGCACAAGATCCCCTGGTGGATCACCGCCATGAGCTCGAGCATGGCCTCTATCGATATCACCGGCACGATGGTCAATGTCACACTGCTGTACTACATGGGCATCCGGTCTTTTTATTACAATATCTGGGTAGTGGGAGAGGTGGCGATGATGCTGCACCTGGGCCGCTGGATCCGCCGCTCCAAAGTCGTCACCGCAGCCGAGTGGATGACCACCCGTTTCGGGGAGGGCTGGGCCGGGGAGCTGCCGCGGCTCACTATCGCCATAGTCTCCATGGGCCTGCTGCTGGGCTACGTGGCCTATGCTTTCGTGGGGGTAGGCAAGTTCATCTCCGCGTTCGTGCCGCCCCTGCATGCAGACCCTGCGGTCAACGTCCAGATCTGGGGCATCCTGGTCATCTGCTTCACCGCCCTGTATGCCGCGCTGGGAGGACTGTTCAGCGTGGCCTACACTGACCTGATCCAGACATTCATCCTCTTTGCCACCTCGATTTATATCGCGGTCACGGCCTTTTTCTCTGTAAAACCGGAGATTATCTCTGCAATAACCCCCGCCGGCTGGGACATTATTCGGCCCACGGCAACGGTTGACTATCTGGCGAATGTCGAGCTGGCAGGCTACAGCGCAGGGGCTTTCGAGATTTTCTGGCCCTGGCTGATGATGTGGTGCTTCCAGACTTTGCTCGCCTTTTTCAGCGGACCGGGAGTGGGGCAGGGCATGCAGTTCATGCTCTCCACCAAAAGCGCCCGCGACACCTGCAAGCAGGGCGCCGGCTTCCACTTCATGGCCTTCCCCAGATGGGTCCTGGTGGCCGGCCTGGCTCTCCTGGCCCTGATAACCAACCTGGATATCAAGGACACTGACATGCTCCTGCCGGAGATGATCAACACCATACTCCCCTGGGGTGTCAAGGGCTTCGTGCTGGTGGGCTTCCTGGCGGCCTTCATGTCCACTTTCTCGATCAGTATCAACAACGGCACCTCATACGTGATCCGGGACATCTATCTCCGCCATATCAGGCCCAATGCCGGGCAAAGGGAATTTATCACTGTTACCTATATCTCCGCAGTGGTTTTCGTTGTCCTCGGAATCCTGCTCGGCACCTCGATGCACAGTATCCTCGAGCTCGGGATCTGGGTCTACTCTGTGCTGGCCGGCAGTCTCCTGGTGCCGCTGATCCTCAGGTGGTACTGGTGGCGTTTCAATGGCTGGGGCTTTGCTTTCGGCATGATTGCGGCGTTCCTGGTGGCCGTGCTGCAGAAAATCCTTCAGACTGCATTCGGCGTCACCTGGCCGGACTATTCCTTCTATTTCCTGATGATCACGATCTCGGTGGTTGTCTCAGTGGCAGGAGCGCTGGTCACACCGGTTACGAACCGGGAGACCCTGCTGAATTTCTACCGCGAGATCCAGCCCTGGGGCTTCTGGAGGCCGGTCCACCGCGAGGTGCTCTCCCGCTGGCCGGACCATATTAAGGAAAAAATGTTCGGCTATGACATTCTCAACTGCATAGTGGGCGGAGCCTGCCTGTTCTGCCTGAACCTGATGCCCTTCTATTTCATGCTCCATGACTGGGGCATGTTCCTGAAACTCCTGCTGGGTTTCCTGCTTACAGCAGCGGTAATGTACCGCACCTGGTACAAGACCCTGCCCAATGATTGAAAGGGAATGTCGACCAAGCGCTGATTCAGGATAATCCGTATTAACAGCCAATTAAAAAAGGGCATGCCTGGGGCGTGCCCTGATCCATTGGTTTTCATAGTGTTATAAAATGTTAACAATAGTCCTTAGTGCATGATTTCATAAATATTGGGACGTATTCTACTAATAGCGATCCAGACAATTTCATTGCCAGGGACGGGTTTGAAACCCGCCCCTACACCCGGATTGCCCGAAATAGTCCGGGCGTTCAAGACATCCTCCGCCCGCCAGAGGGCGCCCGCTTAGCTGCCTCTGCGGACTCCTGACTAAAGGCGTATTCCAAGCTTCTACCCGCCCAGATAGGTCTTACTGTACCACTGCATATACTCACGCAGTCTGGCGAGATAGTCCTCCAGGCCGAGGAGCTCTTCATCGTAGATCATAAACGAGAGGTCGGGCCGCCGGTTGGCGAAATTGCGCTGCTGGTCCCGGGCGTGTAAATATTTTTTCTCCGGGGTAGACATGCCTTTGGGAAGCTGTGATTTCTCCCAGGTAGCCTTGATCTTGTTGAAAACCGTTCCGCGTTCTTCGAGATTTTCCTCGATAATACGCTCTGCGCGCTTCAAGGCCTCATAGGCTGCCTGGTGGCTTGAAAAATGCTTCCGGTGGGCCTGGGTGATCGCGTTCTCGAGCTCTGAAAGGGCGAGATAAGTGCGGGCCGTGTGCTCGAACAGCTCGGCCAGGCCGGTGAAAAGCTCGAAATCGTAGCTGTTATTGACTCCCAGCGCCAGGTTTGTGCTACAGATGTTCTTTACCCGTTCCATTTGGGGCAGCACGGCGCGGGAGCGCTCGACCATTCCACGGTACTCGGTGTTCCAGTAGGGGTCGTACTCGAGATCGTCCCTGGGCAGGTCCGGCAGATGGGTCTTGCCCACCTCCCCCCAGTGCCAGACCTTACGCTCAAAATTATCCATGTAATAGTAGGAGGCTTTGTTGAGCAGAAGGAAGAGCTCAGGCATGTCGAGTGACTGGGGGCCGTAGTAATTCTTGAAATACTTCTCCTTGAACTCATTGTAAGCAGGAGCCTTGCCGCTCCAGGAATATTCTGCGGCCACGATATAGCGCAGCATCCAGAGCTGGTTGTGCACTCCCGAGCAGTTCCAGGAGGTGGCCACCATCCCGTCGAACAGACCTGTGAGAGCGCCTGTGGAGACCGCCTTATAAGACATTTCGAGGCATCCCGGCACTTCCTTTTCATCTCTCAGACGATAGAAATATGGCAGGAACAGGTGCTCGATACCCGGATTGGGATCATAAAGGTAAATCGGATAATCCGGCTGACGCCGGTCCCGCCTGACTTCGTAGTTGAAAGTTATCAGCCCTTTCGGCGGCTTTATTTTCTCGTCCGGCTGGTACTCTCCGCCCCAGCTCATTACCTTGCGGCCCAGCCCGGTGAGGTGCCTGGAAACGCGATGGATAAAGAGCTGCTTAAGACCGTTAAAACCGACCTCTTCAGCCTTTGCGCGACAGCCGCACTCCGCTCCCAGCTCCCGGTCCCAGGCCCAGGCCTCATCCGTGCCGATATGAATGTATTCCGAGCCCGGGGTGGCCTCGATTGCCTCGCCGTAAAGGTCGAACAGAAGCTCGTAGGTGCCGTCCTTGAGCGGACAGAACTGCCAGTTCGAGGAGGGGATCTCCCGCAGGTACGCATACTGGGGCCACTTGAGAATGTAACTTACATGGCCCAGTCCCTGAACCAGAGGGACGAGCTGGATCTGGTACTTACGGGCCAGGCGGGTAAAATCCTGCATCTCTTTCATGGTGAAAGCCCCTGGTGCGCCGATCTCCGGGTGGCTCCGGTAGGCGAGCTTGTCCTCCCACTCCCAGATCAGCATGTTGATTTTATAGCGGGCCAGGGTGCGGATAAATTCCTCCACATACTCCCGTTTCTCCTGGAAATGCTTGCTGTCATAGTGCACCGCGCGCACAGGGATATCCGGCCAGTCGTTAATCTCCACTCCCTTTACATAAGGCCCCTCGCGGCCCTTCTGAATTAGCTGGAGCAGGGTCTGGACCCCGTAAAAAAGTCCGCAGGAGCTCCCTGCGCGGACAACCAGCCGACCGCCCGCGGTTTCGAGCCTGTATCCCTGGTCCCCCCCCTTTTTCGGCGCTCCCTGCCTGGTCAGAACAATCGAGCCTGCGGCTGCCGGGCCGCCGATTGCGGCCTCGATGCCCCAGGCGGATCTCAGCCCAGCGGCGAGCTCCTCAGCGGCGAACCGGTCCTCAGGGGCCGCTTTTTGATCGAGCGCAATCCCCACTCCGGGTTTGATCAGGAAATCCTCTCCGCCGGGCTTTACCTCCTGCGGGCAGGGTATCACATTGATTCCGGCTTGCCAGAGAGTGCTTTCCTCCTGGTTGCCGGCCAGTGTCATGGGTAAGGCAAACAACAGCATCAAACCCGCTACGGTGCGGTACATTTTGCCTCCAGAGACTGAGATTTTAAAACAGGTTATTGCGCCCCGAGCAGAAGTTCAAGCTTGCGGCCCGGCTCGGCCTGGTAAGGGCCGTATGTCCTGCCCCCGTAAAAGACTTCGATCCGGTGGGGACTGTTTTCGAGGTCCTGGAACAGGAAGCGGCCCTCATGATCGCTCTGGGTGGGACACCAGCCGTCGAGCACTAGCAGCGCGCCTGAAATTGTCCCCCCGCGGCTGTCCGATAACCTGCCTGTCAGATAGGGGTTTGCGCCTTGCGGCTCCCAGCCGAAATAGCGCGCCAGCCCGCTGAAAATAGCGTAAGCCTCCTGCCTTAGAATGACAGGGTTCCCGAGCATGCTCTCAACCGCAGGGTCCGCCACAGAGGCGGCCCGCACCCACACTGCAGGGCAGCTCACCTGCTGAATGATCCGCTGGTAGCCGGCGGAAGCCCCGAAATAAGGCCTCCCCGCAAATCCCTTGAGGGAGCTGGCGATAAGCCGTGCGCAAGAGGCTCCTTCTGTGCTGGATGGGTAATGATTGACCACTGTATGGGGCGAAATTTTCTTGACCGGCCTGCCGTTGTGGGCCACTGACACCAGTACCTCCCCCCCGAAATCCTCTGTCCGGGCAACCCGCTCCCACATGCCGGGCGACTCCTCCGCCGAGCGGGTGAGCAGAACGAGCGCCCCTGCGCGCGCGAGATAGTCTCCGAGCAGGGAAGCCACCGCGAAATTCACATCCTCCTCCCTGGTGCCTGAACTGCCGATCTCCCCCGGTTCATCCAGGCCGCCCTGAGGGTCGATAACCACTTTCCTTCCCAGGAGCGCGCCGCCCATTAAAGCTTCGAGCCTGACATTCTGGATCGTGGATTTACCGTTCTCAACCTTGATCTGTCTTGTTACGGGCCTGTAACCGTTGCGCTCGAAACTCACATTGCAGACCCCTTCCCCCAGGCCCTCTAGAGTAAGAATTCCGTCCTCCCCGGTAGCGTAAAGTCCAGCCTCCGCAATATTGACCTTGACCCCGCCAAGTGTCCCGCCCCCGCTCTCGGTTCGAATCACCACCAGGCTTTCCTGCGGCTGGGCCACAGGCAGGGTGAGCTGAGCCAAGACATCGCTTGAGGAGGCTCGCACCTCCAGGGGGCGGTTTGCTACCGGGGTCACCACCACTGAACCTTTCCCGCCCGCGGAGAGAACCGTGCAGGTAGCTAGATTGGGATCCGAGAACTCGAAAAGCACCTCGGTGCTGTCCGAGACCGGCCGGCCCCAGAGATCGCTGACCAGGGCTGTCAGGTTTACCGGGGTCAGTCCATCGAGCGGCAGTCGCTCGAGGCTCGAGACAATCACGATATGCGCCGGAGGTACTGCCAGTTTGAATACCACGGCAGTCTCGCGGGCCGCATTGCCTTTCAGGTTCCTCACCCGGACCGCGGCCCGGTGGGTCCCGTTGGCCAGAGGCTGAACCGCCCTGGCTCTCGCAATGCCTGTAGATTGATCGTAGCTTACCGGCAGAGACGCGCCGTCCATAGTCATCTCGAGCTGCTGGGGATCTATGCCCAGGCCGGTGGATTCATCATAAATCCGGGCCGCCACCTGGGGGTATGGATCCTGGAGGGGCCTGGAGCCGGGGACCTGCATGTTTTCGATAACCGGGATCCCGCCGCTCAGGTAGTCCACGATCCCAAGCAGGTATGAGTATGCCTCGACCTGGCGGGCCGCCTCACCCTGCAGCTTTCTCTCGACCCCCCGGTGGCTCAGGTAGCTCGCTTCCCCCAGAACCGCCGGCTGGCGGTTGTTGCGCAGTACATAGTAGTTCCCCGGGAGCAGCGCCTGCCTTTTCACACCGACATTGCTCATCAGCCGCCGGTGAAGGAAACGCGCGAGATCAAGCGACGGCCCCTCATCACCCATCTTGTAGTAGGTTTCAGTGGCATTGTAGCGGCTGTTCGGAACCCCCAGGCTGTTGTGGTGAATGGAGAGAAAAATCACTGCATACTCCCGGGAGTTGGCGCTGTCCACCCGGGCGCTCAAATCGGCCTGGACAGGCCCGGATACCCCTTCAGGCAGAAGGTCTATGTCTGTCTGGCGGGTCATTACTACATTCGCCCCGTAGCCTGCGAGAAGGTTTCGCAGGATCAGGGCCACCGCCAGGTTGACTTCTTTTTCTGTCAACCCGCCTGAGCCCACCGCGCCGCTTAAAGCTCCCCCGTGGCCCGGGTCAAGCACGATAGTCTTGTCCCGGAGAACAGAGAAATCGATCCCCACATAGCTCAGACCCCGGCCGCCGTAACCCGCAGGGTCGCCCCTCATCTGCAGGATCGAACAGCCTGAACCAAGGAGGGCTAGCAGAATGAGGACTGAAAATAGGCATGATTTCGTTATTGTGCGCATTTGTCTTCAATCCCTGCTAAAGGACCATTGTTTTGCTGTCTCGGCATATGGCGTTAAATTACACTCCCGGACCGCTCTTGGCAAGGGCGGAAAAATCCTTTGCCGCCTGGAGCAGGGGCGAATCTCCCCCATTGAGAAATACATGGCGGATTAGTATATTGGAAACCGGGCCGCTGGCTGAATATCAATACCTTATGCGCTCTCCAGAATTCAGGCGGGCTGGCAAAAATCCTCAATCCTCAACCGCAGTTCAACACCGTGGGGCGGAATGTCTAAAGCAGCAAAAAAGCCGGATGCTTTTGCAAAGACGGCCGGGAAGCTGAAAAGCCACTGGCCGGGGCTGATTGTGCTTGCGGCGGCCCTGGTTTTCAGGGTCACCTATATCCTGTCTTTCCGCGGGTCAGCGATGTTCGAGCCCATTCTTCCGGGCTACGACATGACTGTCTTCCACAACTGGGCCATGCGGATCGCCCAAGGGCAGCTGACCTATGACAGCGCCTTTTACCAGGCCCCGCTTTATCCTTATCTCCTGGGCGCTGTCTATGCCCTGGCCGGCCCGAGCGTGCTCGCGGCTACACTCCTCCAGGCAGTGCTGGGAACCCTGAGCGTGGGTCTGGTCTATATCCTGGCTTGCAAGCTGTTCAGCCGCAGTACGGCCCTCTGGGCCGCTGCGCTCATGGCTTTCACACCGATATTCCCTTTCTATGAGGGTTTCTTCCTGCGCGCCACTCTGGTCACTTTCCTGAATCTCCTGATTCTGGCGGCCCTGATAAGTTTCAACCCCAAGAGGGCCTTCGCCTGGGCCGCCGGGTGCGGGGTCCTGCTGGGGATTGACGCACTGGCGCGCTCCAATACATTGATCATCCTGCCTCTCGGCATGTTCTGGATCTGGCGGCAGCTCGAGGGGCACCCGCGAGCCAGGCGCGCCGGGGCCGTAAGCGTTTTTTTCATCATGACCTTCCTCGCTGTGAGCCCGGCCACCCTGCACAATATCCTGGTCGGCCACCAATGGGCCCTGGTCTCCACCAACATGCAGGAAAACTGGCGTATCGGCAACAGCTACGACTCCACCGGTGGATTCTGCTATCCGAAAGAGGGAGAAGTTCCAATTTTATCTCCAGACCTCGTCCGCCTCTGGTGGAAAAAATTTCTGAAGCTCGCCAGTGATTATGAAGAACCGAACAACCTCAATTTTTACCACTTCCGGCGCTATTACTCAGTACTTCGGCTGCCGGTCCTTTCCTGGGGCTTCTTTCTTGCTTTCGCTCTTGCGGGAGTCGTTCTTTCCTGGCCGCGGCGCAGGCAACTTTTTCCTCTCTACGGCTACTTTGTGCTCTACGGCGCAACCCTGGTGGCTTTTTTCGTGCTCAGCCGCCTCCGTGTCCCGCTCTGGCCTGTGCTGATCATCCTGACCGGACATACTTTTTCGCGGGTCTTCGAAGACTTGCGCCGGAAAAAGGTTCTGGTCCCTGCCTTAGCTTTGATCCTTCCCTCAACCCTTGCCCTGGTGCTCGTTCGCTCTGCGCCAAAAGTGATCCAGCCCCAATACTTCGACAACATGGTCCTGGTTTACGAAAAACTGGGTGACGCGCGGGGTATAATCGAAGAGCTGAACGACAAGCTGGGCCTGTATCCGAATGATCCCGCCGCTTTGTGGAAATTGGCATATTATCTGCAGAATGAAGGTAAAAAGGAAGCGGCGCTAGAAAATCTGGAGAAACTGCTGGCTCTCTATCCTGAGGAGCCTCAGGTTTTGCGCGCCGCTGGCCTGCTGGAACTGGAGCTGGGCAGGAGGAACCGCGCAGAAGAGCATTTGCGCCGGTACCTCGAGCTTTACCCTCAAGCTCCAGACAGTCTGAGGATACGGGAAATAATTTCAGGTTTTAACGCCCCGTAGAAAAAAAAGGAACTGGATTTGCGCTATCTAGTACATGAATTCATAAATAGTGTAGCGTATTGTTTTAAACCAAATTACAAATTTAGTAAACGTAGTGGCGAGGCATGCCTCGCCCTGTTCGGGCGACCGCCGGTCGCCCCTACGAGTCCGCACAGCGTTGCTGGAAAAAA
>DATKXY010000210.1:0-9769 GCA_035528795.1 archaeon
CTCCCAGGGCACTCAAGGTGCGGGATTTGAAAACCTCATCTTTCAGCTCTTGGATTGCCGATAGATCGTTGAAAATCTCGACCGCACCGAGCATCTCTCCCATCCCGTCCTGCAACGGCTTTACCAGAGACTCGACCAGCACTTTACCCCCATTCTTACAGCCGAGAAGCTTTTCTGTCCTGAGCTCAGCCACATCGGTGCCTGAGAGTACCTGGGAGAGCAAATCTCCGTTTTCACCCGGAATGTTAAAAGGCAGCTCTTTGAAAGAATATCCCAAAACCTCATCACGCCTGAAACCGGTTATCATTTCCGCTGCCTGGTTAAAAACTATTATTTCTCCTTTCCGATCAACCGCCAGAACACCGCTCTGGATATGTTCGAGAGCAATCAGGGAACAGCAGTCAAGCATTTCCGGAGCAACTTTCACGCTGGTATTATTTTGGGATTTGTTCATATTCTCTTTAAAAGTTCTCTTTTCTTGATATCGAACTCACTTTGTGTGAGGATGCCGGATTTGCGAAGGTCATCCAGCCTGCGAATTTGTTCGATAGCGTCTGTTTCCCGGGCTGCCTTTTGCTCGTGGAGAGAGGCAGCCTGGGGTTCCTCCTTCGAGGTGGCAATTGAACCCGGCCCATCTTCCCTTTTCTCTGACCCGCTCTCTACAGAATCTTCTCGCTGCACTTCGAGCCTGGACAAATCCGGTATTTTTATTTGCTCTTCGACCGACTGATAACTTTCAAGCTGTTGTTCAAGCTTACGTAGCCGCTCTGTCAGCTTGCGGACCGCCCCGCGCAAGGTCAGGATCTCAACGCTATGGCGTAGCTTGATCTTTATTTCATCGAGTCTGAAAGGTTTGATAATAGTATCGTGGATCCCTTTACGGGCCAGGTTCTCGGCATCACCAGCCGTCAATTGGGGTACAAGAAGATGGACCAAAACATCTTTTTCAAATGTGTGCAACCGGGAAACGAGTTCTGCGGTTCCTTTCTCGCCCAACCGATTGTTGATTATCGCCAGGCGAAACCGGTTGCGGGAAATCAATTTTTTGGCCTCAGCGCAGCTATCAGCCGTAAATACTTTGTAACCATCGTGCTTCAAGTGATTGCTCAGCAGGTCGCGGCTGAGTAACTCATTGTCCACCAGCAGGATATTATGGCTGACCATCCTTTATTGCGCCTGAAAATAAATCATGTTTGTCAAGAAACAGAAAATACAACTCAGGAGTTGTAGATCTCCACCGCTTTAACCAGCAGAAGAAAAAACCTATTCCTCATCCCCTTCTTCCTCATCCTCTATATCAGATTCACCGCCGGTGGCTTCTTTCATAGTCAGACGTTTGAGCTCTATCTGATTATCTTCCAGGGTTACGGAGACCCGGCGCTGACGGGCATCCACTTTTCTGACCACATCATTTATCCCGACTAGCACACCAGGCCATAATGTCTGAAGGACATAGATCTTTCTTTCCACACCGAACTGATCGATAAATTTGGAATTAAAATCATCTTTTTCCCCGATAACCTCTTTTTTGACCTCTTCCAGCTTTTTTATTTTTTCCAGCAGTTCAGCCAATTCCTTTTCTTTTTCGGGCGGGAAATGAGGCAGCCTCTTTTTTAACAGCTCGATAAAGTCCAAACGCTTGTGCAACAGCTTTTCTTCCTGATCGAACATGCCGATCTCATCATCAAGCTCTCTCTTCTTAAAACTAATATCGTCCTTGATTATTTTGCCGACCTTAATCTGGGTCTTTGTATCGCTCATCGAGCCGATATTTTTAGCTCGTACGCAGTTGCCGCTGAAAATGTTGCTGCCGGCGATAAGCCCTCTGTCTCTGAGGGCCTTGACATCATGCTCGGCGTGAATCGAGCTGTTGAGAATATAGCTGCCGACCTCGATATCCTTGCCGGCGGAAACCACAGCCTCCTGGATAAACAATGCTTTAACATTACCATCGGCTACAATTTTTGCCTTTTTCTCTTGCTGAGTACCGATAATACCTTTCTTCACATCAATATTGCCGCCGGTTGAGACAATCTCAGCCGCTTCCACTGTCCCCCTGATAATAATGTTGCCCTCGGTATGCACGCTGAAATCAGCCTTTACATCGCCATTAATCACCACATCACCCGGATAGGAGATATTGCCTGTTGAAAAATCCACATTGTACCTTACCACATAGACATTCTCCACATGCAGAAGGCTGTCTTCATAAAAAACATTGCCGATCATCTCGGAAAAGAGCTGTAAGCTGTCCTCTGAAAGATAGGTATTTTTTCCTCGCGGCATTGGATGGTCTTCCCCTGCAACGGGAAGCATCTTGCGTCCAGTGACAGTGTATCCTATTTCTCCTTCAGTGGCGGGGGTTTTTACGGCTAGCAATTGGTCTTTGTCAACTACTTTGATCAGGTTAATATTCTTGAAATCAACCGAACCGTCTTCAGTGATCAGCGGCTTGCTGGATTTGTCGAGATCAATAAGAATATCTATCTTGGCGTCATCACCATGCTTCACCGGCTTACCTTTAGCGGCTACTACATTGCGCACCGGCTGGCCGGATTTAACGATCTTTTCGATCAGCTTTTCATCAATCCCTTCTTCCACCCCCTCTTGGTACAATTTATACAACACGTCGTTAACTATTATTTCTACAATCCCTTCCGGTACGCCCAGCGAAAGGTAAGCCTCCATTTCATTATCCGAAATATTAACCTCGATATACTTGTCCTTAATCGGGTCGTAGCGCTCAAAGTAATCGGCAATCTTTGTCGGTTCTCCCTTGGCTTCTTCCCAGATCTTGTAGATAACATCAAAATTCGCATTCACCACTCCCTTGCGGATGATTTCTTTGCGAACCGCCTCGAAATCATACTTTTCCTTATTGGAGCGGAAAATGGCAAGATAAACACCGTCCTCACGCTGGTCAAACTTACCGATTTCCTGATCTGTGATTAAAATATTGTCCATTTTTAAGACGCTGAATGATTAATCGCTAGGAACTTTGTCTGTTTTTTCTTTCAGAATCCGCAGCGTAATTAGTTTGACAAGATAGCTCTTCACCATGGTCTTCATGGTCTGGAATAAGTCCTCTTTGGTATTCTTAGTAGTAATAATCAGAATCGAGATGTTCTTGAAGCTGCCTCAATACGCTTTATTTACAAATTCCAGGCCATTAATATTCGGCTCTTCCAATCGGTGACAACAAAGATTATTCCCTTCTCAACCTCCAACTTGACCTGAAAGCCAGCATCATGCTCCAGGTTTAACTGGGTTATCTTGCCCCATGCGTTTCAAGGCATTAATAATAATCCTCCCTCTGGTGGTTGAATCAGCAATAACCCGGTACCGGATCTAAGCCGGAAAATTCTCCCGCAAAGATAATAATCTATATAGTTATAAAATTATCGACAGGTTAAATTAAAAGTCAAATCAAAATAAAAATCAAGTCAAAATTTTCCTCGCCAAAGTCAATATTTTACTCTTTTGACTGATCATCGAGGGATAAAAAATGATTCTATTTATCCATCCATCAATCTTATTTTTAATCTAATTTATAGCCTCAAGAGACAATATGCAAGCCAAACGCTCATAAAGTACGGAATTTTTTTCCATTGAATCGGAAAAAATATCCACTATTCTGTTTCTTTTTCAGAAAATTTCCCGATCAGCTCCAGTGCCTCCCAGAGAGCGGAATAATCATTCCTGGCGTTCCAGACTATCCAGCCCAGAGCGCCGCTTTCCTGGGCAGCGTGCATCTGCTCGATCAAATAATTCGAGCCAAAGTGCGGGGTGCGCCATTTAAAACCCTGGATATAAGGCTGCACCCCTGTGGGGCGTGCGCCTTTGCGCTCGACTGCTTTGGCCGTACCTTCGCGGACTATCTGGTATGCGCGCTGCAGACCGAATTCCTCTTTAAAATCCTTCGGGAAATGGGATGAATACATCATCGGGCAAATCACATCCGCATACCGTGCGATTATATCATAATCCTGGCCAATCACATAATGTCGTTTTTTTTGCAGCCAGGGAACCCAGCCGAAAACATCAACTGCCAAAGAAACGTCGCTGCTGTCCAATTTTCCGCGGACCTTGGCCAGAAACAAACCGATCACTTCCGCATTATTAAGGGAATCAATCGCCACGGGATACCGGCACATTTTCATCTTCCCATCCGAGGGAAAGCGGGCATAATCCAGTTGAATCTGGTCAAAGCCAAAAGAGAGCAGTTCATCGATCAAGCCAAGCAGATAGCCGTGGATCCTTTCATCATAGGGGTTGGCCCATTTTTCACCGTTGTCCTGCTCCCAGGGCAGGCCGGTGGATGAATCAAGCACAGCATAAGGGTAAGCGCCATTTACAGAGTAGGACGCCAGCACTTTGTCCTTGAAACAGACAACACGAGCGCAAGCCTTGAGCCCGTTTTCATGGAGCAGGCGCACCAGTTTTTCAGGATCGCGCAACCGCAGTCTGCCCGAGCCGATCTCTTTCGCCAAGGGCACCTTGCTCTTATAGGAAAGAGAACCCTGGTCATCTTTCATATCAATCACAAAGCCCGAAATAACGGTTCCCTTGCATCTGGCGATAAGCTCGTTAATTCGGTCCTGGTTGGCCACAGTGCTCGAATTGAGATAGATCCCGTTGTAGCGCAGCGCCCTGGGATTTGAAGCCTCGGGTGCTGGAGGGACCGCTTCCGGGATGGAATCGGGTAGGGCTGGTTCCCCGGCTTTCCTTTCCGGCTCTGATACTGCCTCGACTTTGGAATCGGATGCAGTTGGCTCTTCCGGCGACTGGAAAATCTCTTCTGCCGATGAATCTGGTTGGCTGGGCTCCTCGCTCCCTTCTCTCTTCTCACCGGCTGAATCATTTTGAGCAGGCTTTGAGGCATTCTCTTCAGTGAAGACCACCGGCCCTTTTGACACCAGAGTGTCGGGGGGCAGAAAGCCGATATTCAGAAAGAAAAAGAGAACCCAGATAAGACTGTCACTTCTCAAAAGAGTTCCGGAAAAAGGGGTTCTAATCTGCAACCCGCCTCCTCTGCTTAAACAGTTTTCCGCTTCATTTCACCTTACTATCCCACATCCGGTGAATGAACCCCGGCACAGGCGGCCACGATCGACTCAGCAGTAACCTTGACCAGTTGCAGTAACTCTTGCCCGGAGAACGAAAGATGAGGCATGAGCACCACGATATCCCCCAGGGGACGAATAATCACTCCCCTTTTTCTCGCCTCCAGCGTAACCCGCCTGCCCATTGTGAGCGCGGAATTAAACGGCCGGCGGCTCGGACAGTCCGCCACGAGTTCGATACCTACCATAAAGCCGCACTGGCGCACCTCGCCGACAAACTCAAGCCCGGCCACTTCGGTCTCGAGAGTCTTTTCAAGAAGCTCGATCTTGGGCTTCATCCGCTCCAGGGTCCGCTCTTGTTCAAACACATCCAGACTAGCCAGGGCTGCTGCAGCTGCCAGAGAATTTCCGGTGTAGGAGTGCCCATGATAGAAAACCACCGGCGACTCCCGGCTTCCCAGAAAACGCTCGTAAACCTTTTGGGTGACAAGAGTAGCAGCCATGGGCAGGTACCCTCCGGTCAGTCCCTTGGCGCAGCAGAGGAAATCCGGACTCACGCCCTCGTGCTCGCAGGCAAACATCTTTCCGGTACGCCCGAATCCGGTGGCCACTTCATCGGCGATCAATAAGATGTCGAAACGGTCGCAGAGCGAGCGCACCGCGGAGAGAAATCCTGGTTCGGCGGTTATCATTCCTCCTGCTGCCTGGATCAGAGGCTCGATAATCAAGGCGCCGGTACGATCGGCCACCCGTTCGAGCAGCTTTTCCAGGGAGTGCAGGCAATCCTCAAGGTAGGCCTTGCGGCTCTGTGGAAAACCCCGGCGATAATAGTAAGGGTATTCGGCGAACTCCACTGGAAAGAGCAAGTCGCGAAAAGCCGCGTGGAAGAGATCGATTCCCCCCACGCTGACAGAACCCAGTGTATCGCCGTGGTAGGCGTTCCGGAAAGAAATAAAGCCCGTTTTTTTCCTTTCGGCGGAGTCTTGCGCCAGCAAGCGATACTGGTAAGCCATTTTAAGGGCAATTTCCACGCCGGTCGAGCCGTTATCGGAAAAGAAGACTCTGGTCAGGCCGGGAGGGGCGAGCTCGACAAGGCGCCGGGCCAGAACCGATGCAGGAACGCCGGCCAGGCCGAGCATTGTGCTGTGGGCGATCTTTTCCGCCTGGATCTGGATCGCTCGAGTTATTCCGGGATGGTTATGTCCATGGACAGTGACCCAGAGCGAGGATACTCCATCAAGGTAACGGCGACCTCCGGTATCGATGAGATAGGAACCCTCACCCCGCTCGATAACCGGCGCATCCTCTTCCTGCCAGATCAGCATGGGGGTGAAAGGGTGCCAGACGTACTTTTTATCCAGGAGTACTGGATCGATCTCTTTGTGCGACATAGGGTTCAAGTCCCAGGTCCTCGAGCATTTTCAGGTCCTCTGCCGCCTTACGGCCCGAGGTGGTCAGATAGTTGCCGATCAGAATCCCGTTAGCCCCGGCCCAAAAGATCATAGATTGCAGATCACGCAGGGTCACCTCCCTGCCCCCGCAAACAATGATGTCTTTCTCAGGCAGGACCAGGCGGAACATGGCGATAATACGCAAAGCCGCCTCAGGCTCCAGGATGGGCGCCTTTTCGAGAGGCGTCCCCGGTATCGGGTGGAGAAAATTAAGCGGTACGCTATCCAGATCCAGTTCTTTCAGCTCGAACGCCAGAGCGACCCTGTCGGCATCTTCTTCCCCCATTCCGAAGATGCCTCCCGAGCAGACTCTTAACCCGCATGCCTTGGCCCTTCGGACCGTTGCCACCCTTTCGGCATGATTATGTGTGGTACAGATTTGTGGAAAAAACGAGCTGTTTGTTTCCAGGTTATGGTGGAGGCAGTCGAGGCCGGCATTTTTCAGACGCTGGAGAATCCGGGGACTTATCCGTCCCAGACTGGCACAGCGCTGAAGATGACCGGAAATGTTCCTTATTCTCTCCAAAGCCTCTTCCAGGATTTTTACCTCTTTTTCAGCCCGAATCGTCGCTCCGCTGGTCACGATGGAAAACTCTCCCGCTCCGGCGGCCAGCGCTGCCTGGGCCGAGTCCGAAAGTTTTTCTGCACTGAGAAGGGAATATTTTTTTACCTCCGTGGACCAGTGCGCGCTCTGGGCGCAGAATGCACAATCCTCGCCACAGTTCCCACTCCGGGCGTTCACTATGGCGCAGAGGCGGATTTTCTTCCCCGAGTGCCCGAACCTCAGGCGGTCTGTTAGAGCCAGAAGCCGGCTGAGAGGCAAAGACTTATCCCTGAGCACAAGAAGGGCCTCGCGCTCTGTCAGACTCCCGTCCCGGGCAAGCCTTCTTTCTAAAATCCCGATCGTGTTTCCAGCCAAATACTTTTCCTCCGGGTTTGAGACTGGAGCGCCAGTGTTTGGCTCCACAGCGGCCGGACTGTCTGGATTCAACCCCACCTGGAACACCGCCCGCCCAGTGAAAATCACATTTCTTAGTTTAAAACGCCGATTTTCTGCCGGCCAGCTATCTTTACGGCAAATAGTTCAGCTCAAAGCCGAGCTCGAGCAGAGGAAAAAGTCGGAACAGAATATAAATATTCGGCAAATAATAGTAAATCTTAAAAAATACAGGTTCAGCGCGAAATGGTAAAAGAATTGACTATAAACGGGTTAGTTGATTAAATTATTTTTTGTGAAAAGTTAATCTCTTTTAAAAATGTTTTCAGACTTGCGGCATCCAGCGCATGTTCGCGCGTATGAAGGGAGCATAATAGAATGATAATCCCCCAGGTATACGAACAGACCCCGCAAGGCGAGCGTGCATTCGATATCTTTTCCCGCCTTCTGCGTGACCGAATCGTTCTGCTTGCCGATTATATTGATGATAATTTGTCAAATCTGATAGTAGCCCAGCTTTTGTTCCTGGAAGCGGAGGATTCGGAAAAAGACATCTATCTTTATATAAACTCTCCGGGCGGCGGAGTGACTTCCGCGCTGGCCATCTACGATACAATGAATTTCATCCATTCCAATGTATCAACGATTTGTACCGGTATTGCCGGTGCCTCGGCGGCATTGCTGCTGGCTTCCGGGAAAAAGGGCAAGCGCATGTGCCTGCCGAACGCCAAGATTCTGCTGCACCAGGTTTACGGCCGTGCGGAAGGCCCGGCAATTGATGTGCAGATAGCCGCCAAAGAAATCGATAGACAGCGCATAATCATTAACGATCTCCTGACCAAACATACCGGTAAAAAATTACGCCGGATAGAAACCGATACCGAGCGCGATTTTTACCTTGACGCCAAAGAAGCCATAGATTACGGCCTTATCGACCAGGTGATCGAAAGGCACAAAATACCGGCCAAAGAGGAAAGCTGAACCGGCCTTGCCGGTCAGATGGCTCCTTAGCACAGGTTAATAATTTTAATCACACCAGAAATCAACCCAAGGAAACAGGTCCAATGGCAAAGCGCTGTGCAAACATAACTGTCTGTATTTTACCTCTCGTTTTGAGCCTTGCAGGTTGTGAAAACAAACCAGAAAACCCGTACCTGCAAATTGTCCAGATCGAACAGCTAATAGTCAAGCCCAGGCCCTCAGCCGCGAAATTTGAAAAGACCAGGCAAGAGGCTGAGAAAGTCCTGCAAAAGTTGTCCGAGGGCGCGGATTTCGCCGAGACGGCCCGCATTTATTCGACCCACTCGAGCAGTTCTCAGGGGGGTGAGCTGACCCTGACTCAAGGCTGGATGGACCCGGCATTTGATGATGCTGTTTTCGCGATGGAGGACTCAAGCCTGAGCGGAGTTATCCAGACACCCGCAGCCTTCTATATCGTTTACCGGCAATACGGTGAATACCTTGAGGTTCGCACAAACCACATCCTGATTAAACCGTTCAAGGAGACACAGGGAGAATCCGAGGAACAAACTTACGAGAACGCAAGACGAAAGGCATTGACTATATACAAACGCATTCAGCAGGGCGAAAGCTTTTACGATCTGGCCCGGCAGTACTCGGAAGACGAGGGCACAGCGAAAAACGGCGGAGACGTGGGCTGGACAAAACGCCACCGCCTGGACCCGTCCTACGAGGCGGTTGCTTTCGCCCAGGTGCCCGGCCAAATCAGCGAACCGGTCAAGACGCGGTTCGGCTATCACATAATCCGTACGGTAAAAAAGAAAAGTCTGAACCTGCATGTGAAAATGATCGAGTTCAAGGTGCCGCTGGCTGATGAAGATCGACTGAAAGCGCGTACCGCCCTGGAAGAGGCGCGCAAACAGGCCCTTGCCGGAACCAGTCTCAAAACCCTGGCAGAAAGTTCCGCAGGCGATCCCGCTGGGGAGTTCATATATAACGAACCCTACGAGGTGCGAAAAAGCCTGCTGCTGCCGGGTCTGGCCTCCCAGATCGAAAAAATGGATGAGGGGGACATCTCAGGGATTATCGAAAATGAGTTGGGTTATTTCTTTGTGCGGCTGATCAAAAAGGATTGAGCCTGGGAATGGGAAGACAAGGCAATCCGCAGAACAGGCTGGATCTGCGGCTTGGAAAGAAAATTAGAATTATAAGAACCTATTGAAAGCACTAGTGTTATGTCAACTAAGTACATGAATTCATAAATAGTGTAGCGTATTGTTTTAAACCAATTTACAAATTTAGTAAACGTAGTGGCGAGGCATGCCTCGCCCTGTTCGGGCGACCGCCGGTCGCCCCTA
>DATKXY010000211.1:0-14735 GCA_035528795.1 archaeon
ATGCCGGCCCCCTCCCCCCTCCGAACCATCCGGAACAAAAAACTCCCAACCTAAAGAGTTCTCTCCTCCCACTTTTCCTTACTGGTAGCTACCTGCAAAAACCTGTTCGCAATAACAAAACTCTGGCTAAAACAATTCAGGGGCGGTTAATAAACAGCCCCTGAGGAATTTTGATAATCTCTGGTGGTTACTTTTAAAAAAATCAATGATTTTCCTACTCGTAAAACTCCTGGCGGAAAGCAATGCGCAGCACAGAGCCCACCGAGGGAGTGCCCGGTGGGAGCTGGTTGAAATCGAGAAAGCGGACATCGAATGACCAGTTGCGTCCAGGTGCGGTGTAGATCGGGCCACCGTAGCTCCAATCACCGTCAGCGTTTTCGCTCAGCCAGAGGTTGATAAAAGAGCCTACAATATTACAATTTATACCGCTCCAGTTTTCGAGAAAGCGCGGGAAATTCTCCAACCCCCCGTTATAATCAGGCAGGTTGGGGGTATCGCCTCCAAGAATGGCTACGTAATAAGTAGTAGTCGAGGCAGCTCTAGGGCTGGGGCTGTGATTTTTCGGATTTTCGGCGTTTTTCCAGGCGTTGGAGAGCAGGTTAACAGCATCAGCCATAACTGCCGAGGGCCTCCAGGGTGGGCCTGTGTTGTAATTACCCCGGATATATATTGCATTATCTGACACAAACGAAACCGGACCCGGAAGGGTACTAGCGCTGTCAAGCATAATTCCCTTATGACGGTCGGATTCTTCCACGATAGAAATATACACTATGCCATTTCCGATATCAGCGGCGGTGAGCCTGTTGACATATACTATTAGAAGGTCGACAGAATCTTTTTCACGGTCATCGTAAAAGGCGTTGTATTGAGGCTGAATCGCAGAGGTGACCGCCGATGGATTTCCATTAGTGAGAACTTTTGGGTTGCCTGTACTGTCCATGATACTGATGGAAGATAGGCCTGCATTCGCATAAATGCGCAGGTCCGCTTTCCAGTCCAGGCGCTCCAGCCGCAGGGCTACTTCATCGCCTGCATTGCGCCGCTTGATAATCTCGATCGGGTCGATTGTCTTGGGTATGGGCATGCCCAGGGGGGTGATATTGTGGGCCCGGGTGCGCAGCCGGCCTTGGAAAAGACCATCGGTATAAGCCACCCAGCTTTCATCACCACCGGGATAAGTCGCGCTGCTTTGTCCTGGATTCATTCCGAGGTTAATAGAGTTACCGGATGGGTCATCGATAAATACCTGATCATTTATATCTCCACTTGGAATTTTTTTCAGGTAGAGATCGCCGGCCACGGTGATCGGGCGGTGGAATTTGGATGAAACACTTGAGCTAGTCGTACCGGGCCCCAGAAAAATTGAGCTGTTGGTGTGCACCCTGCCGATAAAGTCCATAGAGGCGCCGTTGTGGATCTGGAGGCTGTCATCGTAGAAAACGCCGAACTGGAAGATCGGGATCTGCAGCCCCTCCACCGAGACCATGATATGGTAGCGGCTGTTGCCCGGACCGATTACCTTGGAGGTGATATTGATCGGCTGGTTGAGGCTCACCATGCCCATGTAAGGGCCCGTATTCACCGTGATCACAAATGGTGCGGCCGAGCGTTCCAGTTTGAACTCCTCGAAAGTGAAATTATCTAACTCGGGCGGGAGGACTGTGTTCAGGTCCTGGTCGGTTATCGTGCCCTGCCCGTCAAGTATGGTCTGGATATCGGAGAGGGCTTTTTCCACTCCCGCCTCGGCAGCGTAAAAGGCGCGGCTGTTCTGGTAGTAATTGGTGGCCAGCTTCAGGTCGATCGAGCTCACCATCATTGCGCCGGCAGCCAGCAGGGTCAGGGCGCTCAACAGGAGCATCATGGTGATCAGCGCCACACCGCGCTCGCTGGAAATTATTTTTTTCAGAGTTTTCATCTCACGCCTCCCGCCCGGTCAGTAGATAATGTTCCGCGGCGCAATGGTGGAGCTGAATGTCTGGCGCAGGTATTTGTCGGCATAATCGCTGCTGTCATCGGTCCTCGAGCTGCGGGCGACTAATTTTACCTTGATCGCCCGCAGGTCTATCGAGTCGTTGGTCAGATCCGCGTCTGAGTTATTAACCGCGCTTGCCGTATCCCCGTCCTCGAAAATGATTGTAATCTGGAGGTCCTCGATGTCGTAAGCCACAGCCTGGGGATTCACTCCGCAATCGGACTTGACCAGCTTCGGATGGGCGGGATCGGTCTTGTCCAGGACGAACATATAAACCGTCACCCGGGCAATACGGGCTGTTGCCGGATCATAACTGGCTGCCAGGCCGGCAGGTGTGTTGACACCCACAGACGGCTGAAAATTTACCACTCCATTACTCGGGTTAACATTGCCTACCGAGATGAATGTAAAGTTGACCTCATCATAGACCAGAAGATGGTCCTGGTATTCGTGCAGTGAATCCGCATCCGAGTCATCCGTAAGTTTAAGGTTTGATGCTGAGGGAGGTAATGCGCTTTCTAACTTTAAGACAATGTCTGCGGGAGGCACGTAAATAAAGTATAACGTATCCGGCTCGCCTGACGAGCCGTTACTCACCATAATCGAAGAAAAGAACCCCGGCAGACCGGTGCCGGCATTCATTGCCTCGCGCTGGACCTCGTCCAGGGCGATCCTGCCGGTGAGGTTCATCTCCTGGCGCAGGCTTTCCCGCGAATAAGACTTGTTCTGGCTGATAAACAGGTTGATAAAGGCCCCGACTATCAGCATAGTGAGAGTCAGGCCGATCATCATTTCAACCAGGC
Source organism: archaeon (assembly GCA_035528795.1). GTDB lineage: Bacteria > Gemmatimonadota > Glassbacteria > GWA2-58-10 > GWA2-58-10 > DATKXY01. The sequence continues at coordinate 2,779 of DATKXY010000211.1, forward strand.
TGAAACCGCGTGATGAGACTTCAGGCCGTGGGCGCATTTTGAATTATCCTTTGAATGGTTTTTTTTCTCAAGGGTAGATTATGGTTGAAACGACAGCTTTTTTTTCAGTCTCCTGCATATCAGGGGAGAAATAAACAGAGACTGAAACGGTTTTGGTGTTGAAAGCCGGCTGGTTTACGGCCACCTCCGTAACCCGGGTGTACATGCCGGTGGCTGCGTCCGATTCACCGCTGGCGTTCAGGTTATACTCGTACTCGGTTTCATTCTGTACTTTGTTGTATTCGGTAAGCTTGACCTGCTCGATTTTCTGCCGCGCCAGGGCAGTGGCGATCGAGATGTCCGTGGCCATGCGGTTGATTTTCATTACGTAAGTCAGGATCCCGGACAGAGCCAGAAGGCCGATTGAGCCGATCATCAAGGCCAGCGTTATTTCGACGAGTGAAAAGCCTTTGTTGTTCCGCCTCATGAATTTTTTACTCCCATTGGCTGCCGCTCCAGCGCCAGGTGCGCACAGCGCCGAGTCCGGACACTGTAACAGCATAATTTGATCCGCTTTCTCCCTTGATAAAGACCGCGCCTATGGTCGCCAGACCCCGCGAGGTGAAGCCCACTTTGTTGCTGCCGCCGAAATCGATCCCATCGCCCGGTATACTGATACTTTCCGGGCCTGTGCCCACTCCGCTTGCGCCGAAACTGACGCCAGCGGGAAGTTTGTAGCCGCTGAATCCGTCCTTGGTATCAGGAGGTGACAGATAGGTGCTGTCATCCTCCCCGTTGTCGAAAGCCAGGTCGCCGTCCTGGTCAAGCCAGATAGTGTAGAAACTGTCCGCGGGGGTGAGCGAACCAGGGGCGAAATCCACAAAGCAGCGCCTGTTCGCGCTTATCGCCCTGAGGCGCGCTGTCTGAAGGGACACGGCCACTGACCTGGCGCTGTATTTCAACCGGTTTTCCCTGATAAAGCCGTTGAAACTGGGCGCCCCGATAGTGATTACAATACCAATCATGGCAATCACTATCAGCAGCTCGACCAGAGTGAACCCTGTTGTTTTCCTGCTCTCCGAGCTAGTCATTATACCCCGGTGTGGGAAAAACTCTCGTTTTATCGTATCTGTTTCTAAATTTAAAGTCAAGCCGTCTGGGGATATTTGCCTTTTAATCTGAACTCAAAGGAAGACGCAAAAGGCAGGAGCCCCCAGATGTGTGATTTTCAATTGTATCTTGTTGACCGGCTTTATCCGGAGCCCAAACTGACAGGCCCGGCACCGGTGAAAGTGCCGGGCCGTATGCGGATAAGTGAAGGGCGAGTTGAGACTCGCCCTTCCTATCTGCTCAGTTCGTTAACAGGCAGAACTAGACCCTTTTCAAATCAATAATTATTTATTCTTCTGCTGCGCCCTGCGCCATGGAGGCGATTGTGGTAATGCTTCCGGCTTCATAATCTACAACCGCCTTGACATTCGCATTCGAGGTTATCTTCGTATGCGTTATTGTCACCGAGCCCGCGGCGGGAGAATCCCAGGTCATAGTCAAGCCGGTGCCGTTGTCCCCACTCCAGAGAGCCGGCTCGAATTTCTGGCAGTCAGTCAGACCGGTGGCATGATCGCCGGAGACGCTGGCGGCTAAGAATGCTGCAGACGCTGTTTTGACTTGCTCGGCAGCGGTGTTAATGTGGGCCACGTAGGCCGATTCCTTTACTCCGGTGAACCTGGAAATAAGGATTGTGGCCAGAATTCCGATAATGACCACGACAATCAGGAGCTCAATCAGGGTAAAACCCTTGTCGGAACGCAAACCTCTCATAACAGCACTCCTTTAAAAAGGTTGAAGGGAAAAAAACTGATAAATTAAAGGCGGCACTAAACAAAGCAATTATCAGGCCATTATTTGCTGTTTTGCTAACTCCTTAAAGAATGAATAGATAGAGATGTAGTAAAAATAAAAGCGTTTTTTCAGCCAATTTTTATCTTGCAATCTGAAAGGAAAATGGCTTTTTGCATGCTCATTCACCTCAGGGGACCCTAAATTCTCTTTCTGGTTAGTGTCCCTGATACTGGGCGCATATTATTGATGTCGTTGGAGCAGGGCCTTGCAGGCCAGCACGCCCTCGTGGGGGGCCGGCTTGCCGCTGTATTCGATCCCCATGTAGCCGTTATAGCCTGCGGCCAGGACTATCTCGACCATGCGGTCCAGGTCGTAGGCTGGGTGGCTGCCGTCCGGCAGAAAATCCAAACACTTGACACTCATCGCCTTGGCATACGGCATAAGAGATTTAAGGGCTTCATACCTGTCGACCTCCCGAGCGAAGTTGCCGAAATCAGGCAGCAGGCCAAACCGCGGGTGGTTAACCTGTTTAACGAGGGAGATAAGCTTGTCCGGCAGGGAAGAGAAGCCGCCGTGGTTTTCCACAGTCACGCTTATCCCTGCCTGGTCTGCATACTCGCACAGGGCGCGGTAGCTTTCGGCGGCCCGGGCCACCCGCTCGTCATCAGTGCCCGGGGTATTGGTGCGCGCGTTGCCGCGGATAGCGTGGCAGCCCAGGAAATGGGCGATATCCACCCATTTGCGGTGGTTAATCACTGCCTGCATTCTTTCGCTCTTTTCTATGTGGGACATGTCCCCCTCGTCATCGCACATGATCAGGACCAGTTTCACTCCGTAGTCTTCGGCCCGTTTTTTCAGTTCTTTGAGATAGCCGTAGAGCGGCAGATCGAAAAATGTGTTGACAAACTCCAGGCCGTCGAGATCGAACTCCTCGCGGACAATGCGTGGCAGGTCGAGGTTGACCCATGTTTTTTTGAAATCGCGGTTCAGTGACCAGGCGGCGAGAGAGATTTTGAATTTTTTTGTGCCCGGGTTCTGGGAAGCCGCCTTTGTAAAAGCCCCCTCCGCTCCCATGGCAGCCAGCGCGGCGCCGACTGAAGCAGTGCTTTTAAGGAAATTTCGACGGTTAAGATCTTGCATTATGTTCTCCTTGTCTATGGGCAGGTTTAATAGCTAGCCAAAAATATTTGAAATTTATTGTAATCTATTCAGTTGATCGACCTGAGATCATTCTCAATCTGTTTTCCAGCAGAATTCAGTAGACAGAAGTCAGGAGTCAGAATATAAAATTCCCCTACCGCCCCAAGTAACCTGCCCCGGCCTTTTCTACCATGCTTCGGACTCGATGTATTTGGGGCGGGGACTACAGATTTCTGTATTCTTTCTTTGGCGTAACTCATTAATTTATTAAACATTCGCAATTGTGAGAGATAATCTCTCAGAATGAATATGTAAGAATCTAATCTGCATCCTCGCTGCACTTTACTGGTGACGTTGGAGCAGGGCCTTGCATGCCAGCACGCCCTCGTGGTACGGGTTTTTACCCTCATACTCGATCCCCATATACCCCGTATAGCCTGCAGCCAGGACTATCTCGACCATGCGGTCCAGGTCGTAGGCAGGGTGGCTGCCGTCCGGCAGGAAATCCTCACACTTGACACTCATCGCCTTGGCATACGGCATGAGAGATTTAAGAGCCTCATACTTGTCGACTTCCGGAGGGAAGTTGCCGAAATCAGGCAGCAGGCCAAACCGCGGGTGGTCGACCTGTTTAACGAGGGAGATAAGCTTGTCCGGCAGGGAAGAGAAGCCGCCGTGGTTTTCCACAGTCACGCTTATCCCTGCCTGGTCTGCATACTCGCACAGGGTGCGGTAGCTTTCTGCGGCCCGGGCCACTCGCTCGTCATCAGTGCCCGGGGTATTGGTGCGCGCGTTGCCGCGGATAGCGTGGCAGCCCAGGAAATGGGCGATATCCACCCATTTGCGGTGGTTAATCACTGCCTGCATTCTCTCGCTCTTTTCTATATGGGACATGTCCCCCTCGTTGTCGCACATGATCAGCACCAGCTTCACCCCATAGTCTTCGGCCCGTTTTTTCAGTTCTTTGAGATAGCCGTAGAGCGGCAGATCGAAAAATGTGTTGACAAATTCCAGTCCGTCGAGATCGAACTCCTCGCGGACAATGCGAGGCAGGTCGAGGTTGACCCATGTCTTTTTGAAATCGCGGTTCAGCGACCAGGCGGCGAGAGAGATTTTGAATTTTTTTATGCCCGGGTTCTGGGAAGCCGCCTTTGTAAAAGCCCCTTCCGCTCCCATGGCAGCCAGTGCGGCGCTGACTGAAGCGGTGCTTTTAATGAATCCTCTGCGGTTTAACTGTTTCACTAGATTCTCCTTGAGGCTTAAAGTTTAGCTTTAGGACAACTAAAAATCGAACTGTTTTCAAAGCCGTTTTCGTACTTTGCGGCTGATCATTATCTGGGTTATGAGCATCAGAAAAGCGACAGCGAGGATAAGCCGGAAAGCGTTTGAGAGCGAGCTCGAGCCGCCGAGCTTACCCACGGCGGTAGACAAGGCTACTGACCCGAGCACGCCCATGGCGATAACGAGTGAGAAAATCGTACCGGTATATCTTTTAAAACATGTACCCACACTGCCCAGTGTGCTGGGGAAAATCGGGGCGAAGCAGAGCCCGGAAAACCAGAGTGCGGCGGAAGCCATTTCCACTGAGGGTCCCAGAAGATAACCTGTAAGCCCGATGCAAGACCCCACGGCACAGTAAAGGACAAGTTTATGGCTCGGAAAATATTTGAAAATGGTACCGGCAGCCAGACGCCCGATCACCAGTGAGGCCCAGAAGCCGGCCAGGATTATCTGGTCAAATGGCGCATGGACTTTCCATTTATCGACCACTGCCAGGCGGCTCCAGATACCGAGACTGGCTTCCAATCCCACATAGAAAAAAAGCACGAGGGCAAAAAGGGGCACAAGCGGATCTGAAAGCGCCAGGGCCGCCTCTTTAAGGCTGAACCTTGCCATCTGGGTCTCGGAAGGGAATCCGCTCGAGGCGAACAGGATAGCCGGCAGAAAACAAAATCCGGCAGTCAGAATAAGCAAATGGATAAGGCCGAAGCTCAAAAAAAGCCAGCTGGCCAGAAGGGGAACAGAGACAGCGCCGAGACCGAAAAAAATATTTACCAGGTTGAGCGCCCGGCCGGGGTTCTGGGGGTAAAGATGGTTGATCAGCGTATTCGCACCGGCATTCAGCCCGGCGGTTCCCGAGCCGAGAAGAAACATAATCCAGCAGGCGGAGGCAAACGAACTGATCCTGCTGAGCAGCAGGACCGACACGCCGCAAAAAATGCTGCCGGCAACAAGCACGCACTTTTGCCCGAAACGGTCGATCAGCGGGCCGGCGGCAAAGAGCATGATAAAAGTAGCCGAACCGATAGCCAGGAAAAATCCGCTGCCGATTTCTGTCGGGCTTACTGAGAGCTGTTCGCCGAAAGCATTGAGCCCCACGCCGATCAATGAGATTACCAGACCCATGACAAAATAACCGCTGCAGCAAGCGACTGTCAGAAACGCGCGGTGATAGCTTGTTCCCATTCGTTAAAGCCCCGTTAACGCCAATGTAAACGGAAGAGTCCCTGACAAACCCTCATGCCCGCGCCGCGGGCACAACGAAGCATGAAAATCAAGAAGACACACCCCGCCCGCTTCGCGGACACCCCTCTCAAGAGGAGATTTTCACGTAAAGGATAGAATGTATCTGGACAAACTTATATCCGCATGCTGAATATTGTCAAGCAAACCTCTCGGAAACCTGTTGCCAGCCGAAGGCATGATCAACATGATCTCAAGCCGGTTGTCGCTTGCTTTTATCCCAATCGTTTCGGTAAGCGAGCATGACAGGCCAGGGAAGGCTTTAGGTAAAAACTGTTTTAAACTTATCTAAAAAGCTGATATAACCGTTTTGCCGCTTACAGATTGAGTATCATGACTGTGGAGGTTCTGTTTAATAATTTTCTTGCATAATTATGTTTTATTTTCTAAGTTAGAAGCTTTAAATATCATTTTTTCCCCGCTCATTATCGCTGATGCTTTAACTTATTAACAGGGGGCTTGTTGTGACTAATGAGAGCGTATTAGAGCAGAGACTCGGCAGGTATTCCAATCTTCAACTTTGTTTTCTTGCCTTCTTGCGGGTGGTTGTGGGATGGCATTTTCTTTATGAGGGTTATGTAAAGATAATCTCTCCAGGCTGGTCATCTGCCGGATATCTGAATGCCGTTCCCGGGCCTTTAGCAAATCTATTTAAAATGATCGTAGAGACCCCCTGGATGTTGACTACTGCAGATTATACCATGAAATACGGTCTTACCGCAATCGGCATTGCCTTGATTCTGGGTCTTTTTACCAGACTGGCTTCTGTCGGGGCGGCACTCCTTCTGGTGCTGTTTTATATTTCAAATCCTCCTTGGGTTGGTGTCCAGACCGCGCTGGGTGAAGGGAATTACCTGATTGTCAACAAGAACCTGGTGGAGTTTGCCGCGGTTCTGTTGCTTCTGGTTTTTCCTTCGGGCCTGGTGCTGGGCTTCGACCGTCTTTTTATCAAAGAATAATCAAAGTCAACGGCTATAAAGGGAACTCCGCTTAAGAGGAAGCCCTGTAAAAAGGAGATATTAAAAATGGCTGAAAACGATAAAGAGAAAAAAACTGGCCTTGGCCGGCGAGAATTCCTCAAAGCAGCGGCTACCACCCCGGTATTGGGTGCTTTCGCTTACTCTGTAGCCAAAAAAGGCACTGAAATTGAATCGTCCCGTGAAGAGATACTCAGTCTGGGTAAAAAAGTTACCGGCTCCAACCCGAATATCGTGAAAAGGAATTACAAGAGGAAAGCCAGTGCCAGTGACAAGCTCAAAATAGGTTTTATCGGCATCGGGGGTCGCGGGAAGTTTCATATGCGCTCATGCGGGTTTTATCCGGAGGACGAGGAGACACCCAGGGGTCTCGAGGGCCAGGAGGACCTGAATATCGAGTGCACCGCAATCTGCGACCTTTTTCAGCCCAATATCGATTGGGCGCTGAAAGCTACCCGCGGAAAGGCCAAAGTTTACCGGACCTACCAGGAGCTGTTTGACCAGTCAGATGTCGATATGGTGTTGATCGCCACCAGCGATAACGCCCATGCCCCGATCACTATCGCAGCCGCCCAGGCTGGCAAACATGTCTACGTGGAAAAATGCATGACCCGCACCATCAAGGAAGCTTTCGCTGTGCGGGAGGCGGTCAAGAAAAACGGGATTATCTTTCAGCTCGGCCACCAGAACCGTGACTCGAACCGCTACGATTCCGCCATGGAAGTGATCGACAAGGGGCTCCTGGGCCAGGTTAGCCTTATCCAGTGCTACACCAACCGCAATACTCCGAGCGGCGCCTGGGTCTATGGCATTCCAAAAGAACACGGGCCGCTTAAAGGTGAGGGAGGCAGCGGAGCGCATAATGTGGACTGGGAGCAGTATGTAGCCTTTACTCCGCACCCGGACCGGCCGTACGACCCCAACCGTTTCTTCCGCTGGCGCTGCTACTGGGACTATGGAACCGGTCTGTCCGGGGATCTGCTCACTCACGAGCTGGATGTGATCAACATGGTCATGAATCTCGGAATCCCGGAAACCTGTGTCGCCTCCGGAGGGATTTACTACTACAAAGAATATAAAACCATGATGACCGCCGATGGGGAGCCGATCAGCGCTGATAAACCGCTGCCCGAGGGCGCTGTGCCCAGGCCCGATGTACCGGTGATCAGGCGTGAGGTGCCGGATGTGTTCCAGGTAACCTATGAATGGCCGGACAGAGACCTGACCGTGGTTTACAACGCCACTCTCGCTAATGAACACGAGCGGGGGCATATCTACATGGGCGATGAAGCTTTCATGGACTTGACGAATGGGGTGGATGTATATGCCGATCCGATAAGCAAACGGTACAAGGCATTGATCGAGAAGGGGAAAGTCAAAGTGGACGAGCCGATGGTCAGTTACCGCAATGTGGCGGGCAAGGGCATCGAGGCTATCACCTCTGCCACAGCCCAGTGGACAGTCTCCAAGGGGCTGCTTTACACCTACCGCGGCGGAAGACTGGTCAATACCACCTATCTGCATATCAAGAACTGGGTCGACCACATTCGCGACAACGATCCCAAGACCATGTGCGATATCGATGACGGGTTCCAGGAAGCGATAACTGCCCACATGGCCACAATGAGCTTTCTCAGGGGATGCCGCACCCGCTGGGATAAGGAAAACGAACAGGTTATTTTCGACCTGAAAGGTGAAGATGAATTGGCGGTGTTCGACTCGGTTTAAGCGGCCGGCCCTCTGCGGTAAACCGTTTTCAGGATCACTACTCAGAAATCGGACAGCTTGATTGAGGCCTGGATATATGTGGCGAAGGGTTCATACCTTTCGCCACATACGATTTGTGCATGTTTGCAAAGCCTTGGCCGTACCGTTCTGATTTTTAAAGGTTTCAGCCTGACTGGTCCTCGGGTGGCGGTTATCAGAGCTGTTCCTTCTTACCTGGCCGGGCTTAACGACAAGGGAAAATACATGCCGAAATTTAAAGTGGCGGTTATGGCCAGCGGCGGGGGCACCAATCTCCAGCAGCTTCTGGACCGCTTTCCGGACAGGGAGGATTCGGCAGCCAGCGCCAGGGTTTGTCTTGTAGTTACCAACCGTCCGGGTATCGGCGCGCTCGAGCGGGCCTCTAAAGCCGGGGTGCGCTCGGAAGTGGTGCCTCCATCAGAGTTTGAGACCCCGGAGGCTTTCGGCGATCACCTGATCGGGTTGTTCCGGGAGGAAGCGATCGATCTCGTGGTCCTGGCCGGCTACCTGAAAAAACTGCCTCCAAATTTTATAGCGGCTTTCCAGAACCGGATAATCAATATCCATCCGGCCCTTTTGCCCTCTTTCGGCGGCAAAGGCATGTACGGCCACTTGGTGCATGAAGCCGTGCTTGCCTCCGGGGTTAAGGTTTCCGGCTGTACGGTTCATTTTGTGGATGAGCGCTACGACAGAGGGCCGATTATCGCTCAGCGCACTGTGCCGGTTTATCATACCGATACGGCTGAGATCCTGGCGGCGCGGATTCTTAAAGAGGAACACCAGCTTCTCCCGCAAGTAGTTGAGATGATCGCCAAAGGCCGGGTCGAGGTGGTGGGCAATCTGGTGCATATTCACAGTTGATCGGTAAGAGAGTGGAAAATATGGATAAAATGGATGTAATAAAGATCAAGCGGGCCCTGATAAGTGTTTCCGACAAAAGCGGTGTAGTAGAACTGGCGCAGGTTTTACATTATTTCGGCGCGGAGATTCTCTCCACCGGCGGAACTGCCCGTCATCTCGCCGCAGCCGGGATTCCGATCCGCAGCGTTGATCAATTTACCGGTCATCCGGAAATTCTGGATGGCCGGGTCAAGACTTTGCATCCAAAGGTTCACGCCGCTCTTCTGGCAAGAAGAGACCTGAAGACACACATGGACCAGTGCCGGGAGCTTGGCATAGAGCTGATCGATATGGTTGTGGTGAACCTGTATCCTTTTGAAAAGACAGTCGCCGATCCAGGGGTCAGTCTCGAAGAGGCTGTCGAGCAGATTGATATCGGCGGGCCGACAATGCTCAGGAGTGCGGCCAAAAATTTCCAGGCGGTTGCCGTAGTTACTGTGCCTGAGCAATACGAACAGGTTATCGGACAGCTCAAGAAATATGCCGGGGGCCTGGACCTCGATATGCGTATCTCTCTGGCGCAAGCGGTATTCCAAAGGACAAGCCGGTATGATAGCCGCATCGTGCAATATTTAAAAAAAGTGAAAACGAGTAGTGGCGCCTGAATTAAATAGAGAGGATAACTGTTATTGAGATTCCGGGCTTGACTGGGGAATTAATATTATTAAATTGGACTTATATTTCTTTGTTTTTTGAGAGGCAGAGTCATTCGGGAAAATAATTTTTCAGGCTCAATAGAGTTTTAAGAGAATCAGATAGTGGATAACAGGGATAAAAAATTGAACCGCAAGGTAGGGAAAAAACGCATCCCTGAACAGGCTCAGGGGCTGGCTAGCTCTTTTAGCCAGAAAAACCTGATGTTGATACTGGCGGCCTTGATAGTGATCATTATCGGCCATGTGGCCCTGGGAATGGGCTCGATCACTTTTGCCCCGCTTTGCCTTTTGGTGGGTTACTGCGTTTTGGTTCCCCTGGCTATTATTTTATAAATCTTCCAAACCGGGGGCGCTTAGCTCAGCTGGTTTAGAGCGCCTGCCTTACAAGCAGGAGGTCACTGGTTCGAATCCAGTAGCGCCCACCATATATATCAAGCACTTACAGAGTTTTTTGGCACGCCAGGCAGTTGCTCCAAAAGCAAACTGTGACAAAACTGCGACAAAAAATCATGAGAGTCTTGTTATTAAAAGCCCTGGTAGAATTACCTGCCGGGGCTTTTTATTAAACTAAGCCTCTCACCCACAGCCTGCTTGTCAATAGTGATATACCTTTCAGTCGTGACTCTGCTCCTGTGGCCCAAGGCAATCTGGATATCTTCCAACCTTGCACCGGCGTTTAACCATGTGCTAGCCCTGAAATGGCGGAAATCATGAAAGCGAAGCTTTGATCCATCCTCTGCCGTAAGTCCGAGCTTACGGATAGCTTTATCTACTACCTTGTGGATCGAGATAAAGGGTCTTCCAGTGTGATGGTTCAAGAATACATAACCTTCAGTTCTGTTTCCAATAACGTGCTTCAATGTCTCAACTGCCTCTGGACCTATAGGGATTGTTTCTTTTCTTCCACCCTTAACAACAGTCGTGATTATCCCTGTGGGCCAACGCGGATGAAACTCTATTTGCTCAATCCGCAAATTCAGAATATTGCTCTTTCTCATCCCCGAGTATAAGGCGAACTCCACGATGTCTGCTATCGGACCGTCAAGTTCGGCGATTAACATCTCGGCTTGTTCGGGCGAAAGAACAACATTCCGCTTCTCACCCTTGTCAAATCGTTTCATCCCCTGCAAAGGATTTTTGTCAAGATCACCCCAGTTGACTGCACAGGAAAGCAACACCCACCAACATAACGAGATACCGCATAAGACCCTCCTTTGGGACTGTTGAGGCATAGGTCAATAACCACCCCTAAAAGGGGTGGCTTGTGGGTGACCCTAAAAGGGTCTATTACTTTTTCCATAACTTGAGTTGATCCATGGCTCTATCTTTTTCTAATTGCCACCTTACATATTTCCTTATCTCGTCCTCATTCAAACCTACCGTACTAACACAGTACCCCGTGGCCCAAAAATGTCTACCCCAGTACCGCTATTTTGTAAATCTCTCTCTTACTCGCAAAGCAAAGCTTGGACCATCAGCATAGCTGATGGTTTAAGGAATGGCAATTAATTTTTCTGGATAAACTTGCGCCTCTAGCAGACTAAACTTGTCCAAATTGTTCTAAATGGCTATAACATGATCTGCCTGCGATCTGTTCCTGCTCATTGCCTACCTTCTTTATACAAAACTTCAATCTACCATAATATCCAATTTCTCTTCAACTTCCTTATCCTGATAATACCGAAGCTGAGCGTTGGTTTTACGTAAGCGTATTACCAGTGTCCTTATTAGATTCTGAATACCAGGTGTTAATTGTCCCAAATATTGTTGAAACATCTCCTTACTCATTATTATCACATCCGAATCCTCTATTGCACGTACGGAGGCACTTCGTAGCCTATTGTTAGGATCAAGTAAGCTCATTTCTCCGAAAAACTCATATTCGCATAGTTCTGCAAGCTTTACCTCTTTACCACGTTGCATCTTAAATACTTCAACCCTGCCAGACTTTACCACATAACAACAGTCTCCTGTTTTTCCCTCTTTAAATATTATATCACCTTTGTGATATTTTCTATTTACTGTTCCCATAGGAAGCTCCGATTTATAAATCCAATAAACCTTATATTGGCAACTGACTAAATCTCAAGCAATTGCAATCTGTTCTTTTTTGAGGCTAAAGGATTTTATCCTATATTCAGAAACTTGTCAATAGCGGTTTAAATCCCAACTATAGCGTTAGCGCATGAAGGAA
>DATKXY010000212.1:0-19297 GCA_035528795.1 archaeon
CGTTCCACTTGGATGATGGGACCGCCAACTCTCCTGTGCTGCACTACCTATACATCTGCGGAGGCGTCCTACCCCAGTTCATCTTGATGTGGGGATTCGTTGCACCCCGCCTGTTGCCGTTCGTCTTCATGGTTGCCTGGAGGGTAGCCCTCCCCTACGCGGGAGATACGCTGGCATATGCATTCGGCCACTGTTAGGCTCCTTTAAGAAAAATGAGATAGCTAGCTATAACATATCTGAGTTCTGCACTAAAGACTTCTGGAAGGGCCTGATCATGTACGGACTGAAGCAAACTAACTAAAAGATAGAGTTTGGAAAGACTCTGCTCGGCCCATTCAATGGGGGCTCTTCGCACATCACTTGGGAGGTTCTCTCCAGAGAGTTTCTGCCACGGTGCCTCCAGCACTGACATACGATGACTCCATGACACAGCAGTCGAATCCGGCGTACAAGAAGAGAATGGAGCAGATTTTCAACGCACACTAGACAGGCCAGTTGTCCCTTGAACAGGCCATCACCAAGGTTGGCATGACCGCATTTGGTAATGTGATCCAACGTTTTCATAGCTTGGCAATAATGATTTTTTTCACGGAATGTTCTATCAGTTCGAGTTCGGCAAAGAATTGGAGTTGGAAGAAAAGCTCCACAAGATTACCTTTAAGTTCTTGGATAAATGTGTCCATAATGTGCTGACGTCAAACAATCCCGAATAATGCCTGCGGCATAAATGAAGGTGAAATCGCTTCACCCCGCTGGGATGGCCGAAATCCCTGGAATAAGTTAATGGAATCCCTGGAAATCGCAGATTAAACGGAAAAAAAGGTAGTAATCCAAAAAAACGTTGACACCAATAACCTTTTCGTCTGATAATATTCCAGGATGGATTAATTCTTCTGTTAGGAACATTAACCTTTTCATTTCAGGTTAAGCAACACTAAGGGTAAGTTATGTCCTCTCTTTCTTTCCATGAAATTTAAATCAGAGCCCTATTGATAAATACTTAATCCAGGCGGTATATAGACTGCCAATTTATTATAGTGTTCAAGGAGTTATCATGGGCTGTCTTCTTATCCTGTTTTCGATTTTGATCAGTCATTCCATTTGTCTCGGCGATGACTTGAGAGCTTGCGAGTATCCCGCCCTGAATCAATATACCAAGCTCGGTCTCGAGAACAATCTGACCCTGCAGAGAAACGACCTCTCGTATCGCCAGAGCTTGGAGCGCGTGAAAGAGGCACGCGGGCTTTTTCTGCCCTCGCTGGATTTCGGAGCCCGTTATACTCGCGCAGGGGGCGGTCGGCTGATCGAAATCCCCGTCGGTGAGCTGCTAAACCCGATTCACAGTACACTCAATGAACTGCTTGCCGCGGAGAGTTTTCCCACCAGCCTACCCAACCAACTGGTTCCGTTCCTGAGAAGGAAGGAACACGAAACCAGGATCAGGGTCACCCAGCAAGTTTACGATTTGAAGACTTTTCACAACTACCGGGCAAACCAAAACCTTGTCGAGATAAACCGGGCCGAATTGGCAACTTTCAAGCGCCAGCTGATAAATGAGATTGAAACATCCTATTTCACCTACCTGAAAACTCTGAAGATTGTCGAAAACTACGATCAGAGCCTAAAGCTCTTGGAAGAGAACCTGCGGGTAACCCGGAAGTTATTCGAGGCGGAAAAGCTCACCAGAGATGCCATCTACCGTGCCGAAACACAGTACCAACAGATGGAGCAGCAACTCGAGGCGGCGCGCAATAGCAGCGATCTGGCTCGCAGCCATTTCAACTTTCTGCTCAATCGGCCGCTTGGAGCCGATGTGCTTTTAGACAGTGTTTCGCCCTCCGTTCAGCGCCCGGAACTGGATATGGGGGCCTTGAAAGCCAGAGCACTCGAGCGAAGAGAGGAAATTCAAGGCCTTGAGGCAGCGATGAGTGCTGCAATGCACTCCGCCGAGATTGCCAAAAGCGGATTCTTCCCATCCTTTGCCCTTGTGGCTGACTACGGCTACCAGGGGGAAAAATACAGTTTCACCGACAAAGACGACTACTGGTTGGTCTCGGGTGTATTCCAGTGGAACCTTTTCAACGGTTTCAGCGACAAGGCCAGGCTTTCCCGCGCCCGCCTGGAAGTGAACAAGCTGGAGCAGGCCATGGCCGAGGCCCGAAATCAAATCGAACTTGAGGTGGAAAAAAGCGTTAATAACTTCAATTCTGCCTACCGGCTGCTGAAAGTTGCCAGGCTTGCCAGTCGAAGTGCCGGAGAAAACTTCCGTATGGTAGCTAGAAAATATGAAGAGGGCCTGGCCTCACAAATTGAATACCTGGACGCACAGACCACGCTCACTTCTTCCCGGGTCGCAGAAACCATCTCCCTTTATGACTACCTGATCAGGTTTTCTGAATTGAAACTGGCGGTCTCGGCTTACGAACTGGAAAACCTGTAGCCGGAAAAACTGATGAAAATATCTTTTAACATACAAGAAGTAAGCTACGGAGGTTTAAGATGCGGATGCCTGGATCGGCAGAGCTGATCGGTCTCGTTGCTTTCACCGTGGCAGGCTTTGGTTCCTGTTCCGATAAAAAGGTCTCGGAAGTAGCGGCCGCTGTGCCCACACCGGTACGTACTGTTAAAATAGTCGAGGAAGAAATACCAAGAGTAGTGCGAGCTTGTGGGATTACCACAAGCAGCAAGCAGATGAAGTTGAGTTTTAAAACCGGAGGCATCGTCAAAAAGATTCTGGTCGAAGACGGGGACAGGGTAATAAAGGGCAAGGTACTGGCCGAGCTGGACCTGACAGAAATCGAAGCCCGCCTTTCACAGGCTGAAATAGCCTTCGAAAAAGCGCATCGCGACCTTAACAGAGTCCGGAACCTTTTTCGCGACAGCGTGGTGACCACCGAGCAGTTGCAGGATGCCACCAGCGCTTTCAATAATGTGTCGGCCGAGCTCGAGATAACCCGCTACAATCTCCGCCACTCTTCCATCAAAGCTCCCTCGGATGGTCTGATCCTGAAAAGGCTGGTGGAGGAGAACGAACTGGTTTCACCGGGTATGTCGGTCTTTGTCTTCTCCAGTTCCGAGGCGGGATTTGTCCTGCGGGTCGGGGTAAGCGACAGGGAAATCCTGAACCTCGCTCTTGGAGATTCGGCCGCGGTGAGCTTCGACACCTTCGGCGAGCGGCGTTTCACCGCAGTGGTGAGCGAAATGCCTGCAGGCTCGAGCTACGGGATGTTTGAGATTGAGCTAACCCTTCTGGACATGGATGTAACTCTTCTCACCGGAATGGTCGGCTGCGCTGAGATTTACTCGCATAAAGTCCAGCGGTTCCCGGTGGTCCCGGTTGATGCACTGGTCGACGCCGAGGCTGACCGGGCTTTCGTCTTCATCAGGCAGGGAGAGGTCGTACGCCGAAAAGCTGTCAGGCTAGGCTCTTTCTCTGGGGAGAATGTCGCAGTGTTGGAAGGACTCTTGTTAGGCCAGGAGGTAGTTAAAGAAGGAGTGCCATACCTCAGCGATGGAAGCCGGGTTAAACTGATTCCGGACGAATAATTTAACCTGGCAGGTCCCCAAAATATCCGGGACTATCTTTTCAGGTCACTCGGACTTGAGTAAGTCTAACAAAGCGGGAGATTAATGTTATGAATCTTCCAAGATTTTCCGTCAACAATCCTCACTTTACCATAATCGTTTTCATTGTACTCATTTCCATGGGTATTTACGGAGTCCTCGACATGCCCTCCTCAGAGGACCCGCCGATAAATCCTCCGATGGCGACTGTAGTGTTAATTTATCCAGGTGCCTCGCCCATAGACCTCGAGGGAATGGTAGTGGATCATCTTGAGGAAGCGATAAACGAGATCGAGAACATCAAGGAATTAAACGTCGATATCGAGAACGGGCTTGTGGTGCTGCAAGTCGAATTCGAGGCCGGGGAAGACCCTGACGATAAATACGAGAAAATCCACGAAAAGCTGAACGAGGTACGGCCTAAACTACCGAAAGAGATACATAAGATTATTGTAGAGAAAGTGACCACTTCCAATGTCGCAGTCCTGCAGCTTGCCCTGGTCTCAGAGACCTTATCTTACCGGGAGCTGTATGACCTGGCAGATGAGATTAAGAACATTATCGAACGCATACGCGGGGTTAAGTCCGCTGAAATCGAAGGCTCCACGGAAGAGATAGTTTCTGTTGAGCTGGATTTGGAAAAACTGGCTCAGTATCGAATACCACTGACTCGAGTGTTCAACTCGATCGCCTCGCGAAGTGCAAACATCCCCGGCGGCTTCATTACTCTCGGCCGCCGCAGGTTCAATATCCAGACCTCCGGGGATTATGGGAGTCTGGAAGAGATCGAAAACACAATTATAGCCCTGGTCGGAGATGCGCCGGTCTATTTAAAAGAGGTGGCGAAGGTTTCATTCGGCTATAAAGATCACCTTTACAAGACTCGATTCAACGGGAGACGATGCCTGTTTCTTCCGATCACCCAAAAAGACGATAGCGATATCTTCGAGCTAACCGCCACTGTCAAGAGCCGCCTGCCACAATTAAGAGCTGCCCTGCCCCAGGGCGCGAGCCTCGAGGTGGGTTTCGATCAATCCCGGAATGTAGCCAAAAGGGTCAAGGAGTTTGTCTCTAACCTCCTTTTAGGAATTGTTCTTGTGGGGCTTGTAGTTTTTCTGGCGATAAGCATGCGCACGGCACTGATTATCATGATCGCCATTCCCTCGTCTTTCCTGATCGGTCTCGGGTTTTTGGATCTGTTCGGTTTCGGGCTGCAACAGATCACCATCGGAGGGCTAATCATTGCCCTGGGCCTTTTAGTGGACAACTCAATAGTGGTAACTGAAAACATCGTCCATTGTATGAAATGGGGCAAGATGGGCATCAAGCAGGCTTCCATTGAAGGTACTGCTCAAGTCGCCTGGCCCATTTTCAGTTCAACAGTCACTACCGCGCTGGCCTTTCTGCCAATCGCCCTGATGCCGGGGATGGTCGGAGACTTTATTCGCAGCTTGCCGATTACAGTGGTTTTAACCCTGGGCGCATCCCTCTTCCTTGCTTTGACTTTCACCCCGTTCCTGTCCAGCAAAATTATTACTGCTGGTAAAGGACATAGACCGAACATTTTCCAGAGAATGCTGATCAAGTTTATCAATTCATATTATCACCGGGCTCTCTCCTGGAGTATGGGCCATACGCGCACTGTGCTGGGCCTAACGCTGCTGGTGTTTCTCATCAGCCTCAGCCTGTTCCCCCTGGTAGGAGTAAGCTTTTTCCCCAAGGCCGAAAAGCCACAGTTCCTCATTAACGTCGAGCTTCCCTCGGGCACGAGCATCGAAACCACGGACAAGTTCGTGCGGTATGTGGAGGGTGTCCTGGCTTCTAGGCCAGAAGTGGAGAATTACATGAGCAATGTGGGCATGGGCAATCCACGCATCTATTACAACACAGGCCGCAAGAGGGAGAATGCCTATTTCGGCCAGATTTTGGTTCAGGTGCATGATAGAGAGCTAGGAAAACTGCCTGGGCTGATCAAAGACCTCAGAGCACGGTTTGCCGACTTTCCCGCTGGACGGATAGAGATCAAGGAACTACAACAGGGCCCGCCTGTAGAAGCTCCCATAGCCATCAAGGTGATCGGGAACAACCTGAATGTTCTCTCCCAGATCGCAGCCGATGTAGAGGAAATGATCCGCAGCACTAGGGGTACAATCAATATCAACAATCCGCTGAGGTTTTCCTCTACGGATCTTTCGATAAAAATCAACCACGAAAAAGCCTCAATGCTGGGGATTTCCAGTTTGGAAATAGACAGGACCGTTAGAACAGCCATCGCCGGAATGCCGGCATCGACTTACCGCGACGAGGAAGGTGATGCTTACGACATCGTACTTCGCCTGCCCGTAAATAACGACCCGGGCTTGGATGATTTTGACAGGATCTACCTGAATTCTTACTCAGGAGAACCGATCACCCTGCGACAGGTAGCCGGGATCGAGTTCAAGAGAGGTTACCAGAGGATAAACCATTTCAACCTGGAGCGCTCTGTTACCGTGACTGCTGATATTGCCGGAAGAAACGTCAACGAGGCGACCACCGAAGTCCTTGAGAAGCTCAAGGCTTACCATTGGCCTCCCAATTACCAATACTACGTAGGCGGAGAGCTGGAAAGCCGTGAGGAGTCTTTCGGCGGTATGGAGCGGGCGGTTCTTATTGCCCTGGTCTCGATATTCGGTGTATTGATCTTGCAGTTCCGTTCTTTCCTTCAGCCACTGATAATTTTCACAGCTATCCCCCTGGCTGTGATCGGTGCGATTGTTGCACTACTGGTTACCGGATACAATTTTTCTTTCACTGCCTTTTTGGGACTTACATCTCTAATGGGGATTGTGGTCAACGACTCGATCATTCTGGTTGATTATGCCAATGTACTGAGAAAAGAGGAAAAAGAGCTGTCCGAGGCGGTTCTGCTAGCCAGCAAAACACGGTTTATGCCGGTCATTATTACCTCAATCACTACGATAGGAGGGCTGCTGCCCCTGACCTTGCAGGGCGGATCTCTTTGGGGACCAATGGGTTGGGCCATTATCGGAGGGCTTTCAACATCCACGATTCTGACACTGGTTGTGGTGCCGGTCCTCTACACGACCATAGCCTCAAAACGGCCCGTTTGACAACGGTAGTTGCAAGCCTGGAAGCCGTACCAAGGGCGGAGTGATTGAATATGAATGGTATGATTGACTTTTATAATTTAATCGAAAAGAATTCCCCGCAGCTTGCTGCGGGGTAAACGGCCCCTTAAGCCAACCGTAGGGGCGACCGGCGGTCGCCTGGGAGCGGGGGGTGAAAATAATCATTACCAACCTTATGATACCTCGCGGCTTGCCGCGGGGTAGTTCATTCTAAAAAGTTCAAATTTGATTTGATCTGATTGTAATTCAGCCAACAGCCTTATATGAAAACGATAATAATTTTTTAAGATTATCTAGGCCAATAAGAAAGAGTTTACAACCTGTTTAAATTCCTGCGGTGATAATTTATATGATTTGTCAAAATTCTGAACAGAGATAATATATTATCTTGACAGTTTGTTAAAGAGTTGCATATACTATAAAAAATTGGAGATATTTTCTTGAATAAAGGAGGGCAAGCTATAAAAGAGATCAACTCCTAAAAGGTAAAATCGAGTTATCCTGAGAAGGCAAAGATTTGGATCTTCCGAGTCATGCTTCTATTTTCTAGCACGGAAAAATGGCCTAAAGCTTGGGAACATATACAATTAGATTCGCGATGAAAGAAAGCCGAACTTACGGAAATGAAACGGAGGTTTGGCTTTTTAATTAATTGCTCGATTTCAAGCTCAAATTTCGGTTTATATGCTTACATTTTCCGCAAGTCCTTATAATAATAGATCATAGGAAAGATTAAATCCAGGTCATTGATTAAAATTTCAGTTATTGAAAAATCATATTTAAGTTCTTTTAATTTTTTTGTAATGAAAACCTGTAGAAAAACAAAACAAATCCAGGAAAAAAGGGCGCATCACAGGAAAAATCTGCTGATAAACTGTGATTATGTCTCCGGAGACTGTGTCCGGAAAGATTTCGCCGACAATATCAGCGCCGGCGGCGCGTTTATCGAAATGGCTAACCCGATTGAAGTCAAACAGGAGATATCGCTGGTATTCCCGCTTTCCGGTGGTGAGGAAAATATCAAGATCATCGGTGAAGTCGTCAGAACAAGCCCCCAGGGTGTCGGCGTGAAATTCAAAAACACGATCTCCGCTAGCCTGATTAACTCCATATTCAACAATATCAAAGCCTCAATCAAAGACAAAGCGGCCAGAGCCGGCAGTAAAGAACAGAGCAAGATTGATATTATTCGCCATGCCCAGCGCCGAAACCAGCTTGCTTTTATCCTGCCCAATCTTTGCGGTCAACTCACAGAAACCATGCTTCGGCACATAGAATCTCAGGCTGAGTGGGTTCATCTCCGGAAGGGAGAAGTCCTGCTTCGTCAGGGAAAAATAGAAGAAAGCATGTATGTGCTGGTCAGCGGGCGCCTTCAGGCGGTCAGGGAAGACGAGGAAGGCAGGGAGCATACCTTGGGGGAGATAGCCAGGGGTGAATGCGTTGGAGAAATGTCCCTTTTTACCGGAGAGGCCAGGTCCGCAACGATCTACGCAATCCGGGATAGTTACCTGGTGAAATTCACCAAACCCGCGTTCGAGAATATCGCCGAACGACATCCGCAGGTGATGGTGACTATCGCCAAGATCCTTATTAATCGCCTGGGCAAGACCATCCGCTCACCATCGGCAGACAGCACGGTCACCAATTTCGCTGTTGTTTTCATCAGCCAGCACTTGCCGCGGAAAGATTTCACCATGCGGCTGGTCAAGGCCCTGTCGGCTTACGGCACGACATTACACTTGAACAGTGATACTCTGGACTGGATCACGGGGATACCAGGGGCAGCCCAGGCCCCGGAAAACTCTCCCTACAGTATACAACTGTCCACCTGGCTGGACGAACAGGAAACCCGTTATGACTTTGTGATCTACGAGGCCGACGAAGCCTGTTCAAATTGGACCAACCGATGCATAAGGATGGCTGACCACGTGCTTCTGGTCGCCCAGGCCAAGGAAGACCCAGTGCAGAATGGAGTGCAAAGAGCTCTGAAGAGTGCCGAAAGCGATATCACAACCGCCCGCAGGTCCCTGATATTGGTATATCCACTTGGACACCCGGCACCGACCGGAACCAGCAGGTGGCTGGAAGAGTGGAAGGTGGGAATGCATCACCACCTTCGCTGGGACACTGATGAGGATTTCGGACGCCTGGCGCGTTTTCTCACCGGTCGTGCCGTCGGGCTGGTGCTTGGAGGCGGCGGTGCCAGGGGACTGGCCCACATCGGCGTAATCCGCGCACTCAGGGAGGAAGGCATACCTATCGACATGATCGGCGGCACCAGCATAGGCGCAATTATCGCCTCTGCATACGCCATGGGTTTGGACTACGAACACATGCATGAAATGGCCAGAAAAAACTTTGTAGACACGAATCCCTTTAGCGACTATACCCTGCCGATCATTTCACTTAGCAAAAGTAAGAAACTGGACTCTATCGCCAGGAGATTCTACGGGGATATCAATATCGAAGACCTCTGGCTGAATTTTTTCTGCATTTCCAGCAACCTGACCACCGCCGAGGAGATTGTCCACCGCAGAGGCCCTCTCTGGAAGGCGGCCCGGTCAAGCGCTTCGATCCCTGGAATCGCGGTTCCCGTGCTTTATGGCAACAACCTGCTTGTCGACGGCGGAATTCTCAACAACCTTCCCGGTGATATAATGCGCAGCATCAGCGGGGGCTCGGTTATCGCGGTGGATGTGAGTGCCGAGAAGGAATTGACTTTCGATTATGACAGGATGTTTTCCTCCTGGGAAGTCTTGTTGAATAAGGTTATTCTCTCCAGAAAATCGTTTAACGTCCCCACTATCCTGGACGTGCTCGGGCGTATCACCATGATCAGCAGTATCAGTAAAATAAATCAGATCAAAAAAGAGATGGATGTTTATTTGCGGATACCGCTGTCACAGTTCAAGATGATGGATTTTTCTTCGATCGACGAGATTGTCGACCTGGGATACCGGTATACCAAGGAAAAAACCGGAGAGATTAAAGAAGAGATATCGTTTTAACCGACTGGCTGTCTGATCAGTTCGGCTGTACCGCCAGCCAGGGGACCTTATACCTGAATTATATCTTAATTGCTGTCAAAAAAAGAAGGCCTGTATCGCTTGATTTTTCCTCGTAGAATAATCTGTTTCCGTTTGTCCGAGGTCGTCTTTTCAGCCGGTGTTACCGGACTTTCGGCGTTTTGAACACAGAGAAGGGGTACATGATGCCATTATTAAACCTGTTAAGACACATTTATAATTTCAAGAAAATGAGAGATCTGGATGTCCACCAGGTTAGACTTTTACAAAGACGACGTCTGAACAGCCTGCTCAGGCATGTGATGACAAACTCCAGGTTTTACCGGAGATATTATAGCGAGCATGGAATAACCATAGACAGGGTGGAGGATATCGAATTAAAGGATATACCATTGATCGATAAGAAAATAATGATGGAAAATTTCGATGACCTGGTTTGTGACCCGGCACTCAAAAAAGAGGAGCTGGAAAGATTTATCATGGATCCATCGAACAAGGGCAAAAAATACAAAGGCTCCTATACTGTCATTCATACATCCGGCACGAGCGGAAGAATTGGCCTGTTTGTTTATAAAGATAAAGAGCTGGACATTATCCTGGCCATGGATATAGCGCGGTTCAGTAAATCAAGAATCAATCCTCTGAGAAAGATAAAGGTCGTTTTTTTTGGTGCCATAGATGGAAATTATGCGGGAGTATCACTGATGAGGTATGTTCCCCGCTTTGTCTCGAAAATGATTTACCTAGATATCCTGGCGCCGCTGGAAGAGGTGGTCAGAACATTGAACGATTTCCAGCCAGAGCTTCTGGTCACTTATAATTCCGGGGCATATATTCTGGCTCAGGAACAACTGAAAGGTTCTTTGAACATCAGGCCGAAAAAGATCACCGGAAGCGCGGACCCCTGCACTCCGAAAATGCGTGAGACTATCAGAGAGGCGTTCGGGATCGAGCCGTTCAACTGCTACCTGGCATCAGAATCAATAGGCATGGCCGCCGAGTGCGAATATCATGACGGGCTCCATTTGTTCGATGACTGGCATTGTTTCGAGGTGTTGGATAAAAATATGAACCCGGTTAGTCATGGGAGATTAGGAAACCTTGTTATCACTACCCTTTACAAATGCGCCCAGCCGTTGATCCGTTACAAGATGAGTGATTTGCTGGGCATCGAGGATACTCCCTGCAGGTGCGGATGGCCGTTTCCGCGGATCATAAAATTTGCCGGCCGGGAGTATGACAGCCTCTGGTTTACAAGATCCAATGGGCAAAGGGAAGTTCTCCATTACTCTATACCGGGTGAATTTTTCGTCCCGGGTCTCAAGAAGATTCAATACATCCAGGTTTCTGATAACAGGCTTCTGCTCAAAGCGGTTGTTGACGGTGATCCTGACGAATCCGTTGCGGCGATACGCAGCAGGATGGCGGAAATCCTTAAGATGAAGAGGTTGGAAAATGAAGTCAGTTTTGATATCGAACTGGTCGACGAGATAAACAACGACCCAAAGACCGGTAAATTCAGGCTCATAATTCCTCTCGTGGGATAGAATGGATAAAAACACGATTAACACACCTGGTTCATGCATATAGCTTGAACTAATTAATGATTTTGGGGAATAATTAGAGGGTGGAGATTTTTTTTCTGATTATTCTGGGTGAGAATCCGTACTTTCTTCAATTCGAGCACTTTTTGATTTATAAAAATTTGGGTAAGAGGATCAGGCAATCATACATCTGAACCAATAATAAAGATCAAATGTATCCGAAAGCTATCGCAACAACTCCTACATTGTAGTGCATTATAGTGATTCCGATTAAATTTTTGTGACGGTAGTAAAAGAAACCGGTAATAACGCTTCCGATAAAGGTAAGCAGAGCAGCGATAAGTGATAAATGCAAATGAGAAATAGCACAGATGAGTGAAGCGAGTAAAATAGGAACCATATAGTGAGAATCGCTCATAAAACGCTGGAGTGAGCCTTGAATTACCCCACGGGCTATGAACTCCTGGATAAAGCTGTGCATCACGTATGATGGCCCCGTAAAAAGTCATGCGGCCAATTTTAGATTCTCTATGGAGTGGAGTTTGGATTGGGTAGAAATTTTCTTTATTCGAGTCCAAACTTCTCCAAAATGTTCTTTCAGAATAAAAATTATGTGGCAAAGAGCGGATATCTCTTTTTCGAAGCCATTATTCAGGAGGTTAACTGCCTTTCGAACGGCAGTAGCCCTAAAAATATTCACTCCGAGGGCTTTTAAGGTTGCGCAAAACCTCACTGCTTTTAGTCCTCGAACGCGGAGTTGTTTAACTCTCGTTCGAGTGTCATATTCTGAAATAGTGGCCTCTATGCCGGAGCGCCAACGGTAGCGTTCCTTGAATTTTGCAGTTTGCTCTGCTTTTCTTCGTGTTGCAATGCGTAAGGCTTTATCATTGTAGCGGAGATAATGATATTTTTTTCCTCGCTTGACAGGACAGTCATTGATTAGAGGGCATTTGGTACAATGATCGGAGTCAAAGGCAACGCTGTATCTGCCTTTATTGGATTTTTTCACTTTGACCGGGGCATGACCCTGGGGACAGGAGATGACCTTTCCTTGTTCTGAGTGTTCGAAATCATCGAGGCTGATGGAGCCTTCTTTTAGGGTTCCCATAACAGGGGAGACAACTTCTACTCCCATTACTTTTGCAGCTTCACAGTTTTCATCACCGCCATAGAGGGAATCGGCCAAGACTTCCTCAGGAGCAAGACCACGCTCTTGTGTTGATTCAAGGGCCGGGATTAAAGCATTGGCATCATGTTCACAAGCCGGTCCAACCGCAACATGAGTAATGAGATTGAGCTGTTGTGATTTGATTTTTTCATCCTCTTGTGTACTATAGGTCTCCATCACTTGCACCTGATAGCCTTGACCCTTATGAGCATCATAGCCGGCATCAGGGTCGGAAGGGTTTTGAAGGGAGCTTGAGTGAACTTCCTTGGCGGGTTTTACCGAAACCTCAGCCGGCTTCTCAGCGGAAGCCTCTGTTACTTTGCACTGCTCTTCTAAAATCCGCAGAAGTAACTTGTAGCTGTGCATGGCCGTCACATCCGGTTGAGCGCTGAAGCGCTGAACAAGTTCAAACAGGTCTTTGCTCACAGAAGCCAGGGTTTTCTCGGCTTCTGATGGCTTCACCATCGAAAAACACTCTAAGGACTTTTGGGGTAGATATTTATCAACAATATCCTTTTCTAAAGTTTCAAACAATTCCGGTTGCTGTCTTTTTAAATTGACCAGAAATTTATGGATGCCCTGAACAAAGATGCCAATTCGGCCAAGATGGCGCATGTTGGATTTGATATGAACCGAATCGATGCGCTGCTTAGTGGTATCTACAGAAAACACCTGGGCCAGCTTATCGATTATCTTGTTAAAAACAACTTTATCCAGATCATTATCCGTCAATATCTTACGCATATTCCAGAGAGTCTTCGGACAGATATATTTGGCCTGGTCGGACTCTCCCGGAATATCAAGGGCGTAATGCCACTGTTGGTTGAAAGCCAGTTGGTATACTGTCTCTTCATCCGAAAGGTCTTTCATTTGCTGGATGATTATGGCTCCCATCATGGTATATAGTTCCTTGGTGGGTCGTCCAAAATCAGCCGTGTAAAAAGGAGCCATCTCCTCAACCGGAAGTTCACAAAGGATTTCTTTCTTGAACAGTCCGGCCCAAGATTCTTCCAGGAGCCTGCGCCGTTTAGGGCCAAAGTGATCCCAGGGGTCAAAAAGGTAGCCTGTTTGTCGATCTCTGGCATTAAACATGTTTTTTACCTGTAACTTATTGGTTAGATTCCAGATACATCAAAAGTTAGATACAGGTAATATAATAATAATCATTCTAAATCGCAATAAAAAAATTATTTAACTACATTGATTTCTGAATACTTACATAAATAATTTAAAAGATTTGACTTTTTATGAAACCATCACGTATAGACCAAAATATATGTATAAGTCTGTTCGACTGGACTGGGCCCTGGTTCCCCAGGTAACCAGGGGTTCATCGGCCGGAGTTGAAAAATATTTGAGCAGGGTTAATGAGAGAATTAAAACGACAGAAACTAATATCCCTTCCAATACGGCTCTTTTCCAGCCATCAATGGTAATACCAAATGTCGAGATCGGAGTAAGTATTTTTCTGACAAAATAGACAATGGGAATCAGAATGAATATAAGGGAACCCCAGCTTAATAGCATTTGTTTGATAGGTGATTCAGCGGCTGTATTCGGAATGAAGTTAAAAATGCAAAACAAGATAATGATCACGATAAAAAAATGCCCGAAATCATTGCGCAGTTTACTTTCCTTAAGCTGTATCTTCAAACTTTCCACGTAATCCTTATCAGTAATACGCAGGCGATTGATTTCGCAGACTGCGATATTTTTTATCAGTTTGTCATATAAGGGCAGGGACTCCACTTCTTTTTTTGAGAGGACCCAGATAGTGCAATCTGTTCGAGTGCGGATGGTTGCCGAGGTGGGTTCTTTGTCGACGAATGACATCTCTCCGAAAAACGAGCCTTCTTTCAAGGTCAGAATAGTAAAAAGGTTTTCTCTTTTATCATCGTATTTTAAAACATCCACTTCCCCGCGAGGTAGAAAATAGATTGAACTGATTTTTTCCCCTTCCTCTATTATAACTTCTCCCGCTTTATAATGCCTGGTCTTCACCAACCCGGCAAGCTCGCTTAATTCACTTTCGGTAAAATCCCTGGTAAGTTCTTGTTCTTTTAAAAGATTTATTAACTCCTGTTCCATTGCTTCCACCTTTTAAAGTGGTTAACAAGTCCGGAAATTATGGCATTGGTTAATGTTAGCTCCTTCAGAAGCAAGGTGTTATATCTTGAAATATGGGCGAAATAAAAAAAGCCGAACCGTAGCGGGTCTTTTTCGGTAGTCCGGTTTTACTCAACTTCAAATCTAAAAGCATGTGGCCTTAAGCGTCTTTCCGTCTTTACAAGCAACCAATATTAACTTGACTCAAAAAACCGAGGCTTTGCTTCTTCCAGTTAAACTGGAGTTTACTTGTTAGGTATTGATGTTTTTATGAAAATCCCGCAGAATACTCCGCCCTGTGGGCGGAGATGAATACGGAGCAGGGGCAAGGGGGATGCAATCTCCCTCCTCGCCTTTCAAGAAGCCACACCCTGTGGGCGGGGAGCTTCACTTAACCAATATTACCCATATAAAAGTTGATAGGTGTTATCTTAATCTGCTTTTTTTATTTTGGACTCAGGCTTCTTTCCTCTTAGCTCGAATCAAGAGATCCTTTAGTGTTTTTGGCGATAGATTAATCGTTGTCATCGGGAGTATAAATTGTTCTATTGGACTATACAAGAAAAAAAGACTCCTCTCCGTCAGTTCATTCAATAAACTGATAGTATTACGCCCAATAGTATTGCAATCTGTCAATTCGAGACAGGTCGGATTCGAAAATCAATTTCAATCTTTATATGATGAATGCGGTTTTATATCTCACAATCTTCTTTCAAGGCTGCGATTTGTTCCATCACCATTCTGGAGATAGCCAGCTTTCCTTGGGTGGAACGTTTAAAATCAGTGTACTCTTCCGGTCTGATAGCGCACCCGTAGCAGATTTTCATAGTCCTCTGCCTGAGAAAGGCATCGAGCAGACGATCCGTGCCGCGGGTGTATACAGGCACAATTGTAGCACCTGTTTCCTGGGCCAGCAGCCCTACTCCGAATTTGGCCTCGCCCAGCTTGCCCTCCTTACTGCGCGTACCTTCAGGGAACATTATAATCGCTCCCCCACGCTTAAGAATCTCTTTTACTTGTACTATTGCCTTCCAGTCCATCACTCCCCTGCTGATCGGCACCGCGTTATAGAAACGGATAAGAGAGCCAAAAAGTGGATTTTTGAACAGTTCCTGCTTGGCCATGAAAAAAATATTTTCGCGCTCAAGGTCAGTGATGGCTGCTCCAACACACAGCGGGTCCAAATAACTTGCATGATTGGAGGCGAAAATTACCGGGCATCCTTTGGCAATTGGTTCGGCAAATGTATAGCTGTAACCGAAGAGAAGTTTCAGAAATAGGCGCACGATGAATTGGGATAGGATGTAGATTAATCTTTTAATTTTTTTAGCTGGCTTTTTTCCTGGCATGGAGCTGGATTTTTCCCAAGATTTTGCAAATTCCAGATTATCAAGTATCTTCGGCCATTCAGTTTATTATCAGGATTGATTATCTTAAGCCAAAGAGAGGGATTAAAACCCGGTTTCTTGTCCTCTCACTTCTGTTAAGCTCCTGTTTATTTAAAATTGTTATCAATCGTTATCCTAACTCCAAAAATTTCCTGGGAGGCTTGAATATTGGATGATAGCAATAATAATCTGATCTAAAAACAAAGCCTTACGTTCTCTCCCGTCGATTATGCGCCAGCAAGATTCAAAGCGATAGTTAACTTCCTCGTGCCGCCCTTCATACTGCAGATTGCGATTACTGACTATCCCGGAAATTGTCTGATAATTCCTTATTACTTCAGGAATACCATCTTCCGGGTTTGCATTAACTCCACGGACTGCATCCTATATAGGTAAACGCTATTGGAAATGAAGCTAGCCTTAAATAAGAAAAAGCAGAACCACCTAAGATTTTTAGCGGTTCTGCTTTCCTGAATTCTGATCTCTTTTATAAGGCCTAGTTCGGTCTACAGTGTAAATGGTAACAATCAATGACCGGTGGTAATGCGCTTGCCCTCATTGGGAAGTGCTTTATTTAAAATATCTGGATTTCTCAGACAGACAATCTTCTCTTCGAACAAAATTTTTAATATATTCCTGTTTCTCCGCTTTTTCATATATTATCGTAGCATGTCCTTTTTCCTCTGTCAAGTTAGTAAATCAAGTGAAGTGAAGCTCAGTATCTTACCTGCCACCCGAAAACTTTATCATTAATTATTAGAACATTCAAGCGTTAGATTCGTCATTGATGATAAAATAGCATATTTGATCGAACATATCCCGCACAAAAATATTTACAGGATTTTTAAAATAGTATAGTCGGACCCGCCAAAATAAAAGGCCATAAGTCTACTAATTTTAGAGACTTACGGCCTTTAATCTGGCTCCCCGGATTGGTATCCCAAAGCGTGTTACTATGGGATGGGGTGAAACTTGAAATGAAGCGGATAGTCAAAAATCATTTTAAAATCAATCTATTACAACAAATAATCGAGGTAAACGAAGCTCCGCTTTATGCCTCCACTCGTTAGGGTAATTCATTGCTAAAGCTCCCAATCGTGGATTTTACTTGAACTTTTTGTCTGAATCCTATTCCCCTTTCTTAGAAATCAGATTACTTCTTTAAAATCACATCAACAAACAAATCAAAACTATTCTGTTTGCAAGTGCATTACTTCAATACCACCAGCTTGCGGGTTTGTATATAATCCCCCGCTTGCAGTCGGTATAGGTAAACACCACTAGATACCTGGCGACCTTCCTCGACCCTGCCATCCCAGAGAACATTATAGCGGCCAGGGAGCTTGACCGAATTTACAAGAGTTTGCACCAGGTGGCCCCTAAGATCATAAATTTTTAGTGATACATGAACAGAAATCCCATCTGGTATGCTATAGCTGATCGTTGTTGTCGGGTTAAACGGATCTGGTTGGGCTTCCCTTTTCCTATGTCAATGAAGAATCGCTTACACACGCACAGTCCGTGGAAGTTTCGATCTCCCTTTCTTGATAAGGTCTGACACGAGGTCATAGAAGGAAAAGTGGCTTAGTGCTTTACTCGTTGGCCCAACAATTTGCCATATGCGATTGGGGTCACTCAAGCCGAGTTGCTTGGATGGATTTGCCTGTTCATTCAGATCGACAAGAACGAGATTAAGCGGCATGGTTACTTGGGTTGTCCGGCGGTTAAAAGCATCCTGCAGCATGGCGTTCACATGTTCATCCTGGAAACTGTACCCAATCACGATGCAGACGACAGTACGTCTGAGATAGCGGTAAAGAAGTTCATACATGCGTATGAAAGGTACCGCTGGCAAAAACTTCAGTGTTGTGCCAAACACAATTCGGGGGAAGTAGAAATAATTCTGTTTGAACGTCTCTGCCCAGAAGAAGACCTCCCCGCTTGCGCTGTTTAGTTTAGCAAGTGGCCCTGCACAACTGTGCGCGCTAAAGAGACCTCCCTGCGTGATAGCTCGGACGTCATGATATATTTCGTATGAGTTCGCGTGGTCGACGGCACCGGGGATATGCTCGAACCAGTTAGCCGACCCGTGAAGCTTGAAAATCTCGACTCGTGGATCATCAGATTGCTCGTCCCCTTTCCAAAGGTGGACTGCAATAGGATTCTCTGCGAAGATATCTTTCCCTATATCTTTGAAAACTGGAACAGAATTTAGGCTGAGTGTACCGTCCGTGAAACCGTCTGAGCAAATGACCCCAAGTTTCCTGCACGCTTTCTCTATAGAGAGGTCGTAGTTTAGGGTGAAGATTTTCAAGGTTTCGGATGGATAAAATGATTCAAGTCTGATCAGAGGATACAGGTAGTCCACCCTGTCATCCCAGACCTTCAACCAGACCTTTAGCATCTCGGATAGCATGTCCAGTTCGATGATCTCGATATGCCTTGGATCAACACGCTCAAATACGTCACATACCTTGGTCACTGAGGTAAGCGACGTCAGGTTCCTTGAGTCAGAGTGGATCGCCAGGCAGGCCATGGCGATTTCCTCGATGTTCGGGTTTCGTCCAAGTCTGACACAGAGATAATTCCAGATGGCCAAAAGCAGTTCGTCAGGCGAGGTCGGTATCTTTGTGGGTAATGAGGCCTCATTCGGTCCTGGAACTGATAGCTCAGGAAAGGCCCACGTCATGAAGGAGTGGGCCATCTGCATCGAAGTTAGAGGCCCAGTTTCGACAGAGGCACCAGCACCAAGGAGACACATAAGCATCCTCCGGCGCTCGTCTTCGTTTGGTTTTCTCCGTCCGAGAAGTGACATTGCTGTCTACCAACTTTTGTGGCCTAATATCGATTATATGGCTCCGTATAAGAACGAAAACCCTGAATCACTGTTAGCATAACACACGTCTTCATGAGGGTTACTTCTCAAAGTCATTATACCGAATCCTGTTGATCACTGAAAGAATTTTATCATACTAGTCATTTGTATGGTTCCCCGGTCTGTTAGGTCAGCTTCTTGGCAAGCTCCCTGATGCGATTGTCTGGGTGATTGAGAAGCTTTTCCTTGTTATAAGTAAAAAAATTGGGGTGAGTAGAGATTCGATAATTTTTTGACCCATCGCTCTGGATAAACTTTTTTCCGTTTTTGTCCAATAAGCTTCCCTGCAATGCAGTCCTGAGATTGCTGTAAATCTGATAATTCAGGGAATCAATAATTATTCCATCCGACTCCAGGGTATGAATATTAACCCACCCTCCTTCTTTCTTCTTCAATTCTACCACAAGCCGCAAAAACAAAGTAAAGATGGAGTCTCCAATCTTTGTATTAGTCCCGTTGACCACTATGAGATTGCTTCGCTTCGTCGGGACAGTA
>DATKXY010000213.1:0-28993 GCA_035528795.1 archaeon
CATGACCATGCGAACATCAACTACTACAAAACAGGTCTGCAGATTCTTGAAATCGCTAACAAAGCATATTTTCTATACTTGCGTCAAAACCACCAGGAACGAAGAAAATTGCTCGATCAGGTACTTTTGAACTGCTCTTACGACAACGGAAGTCTTTCATTTTCATACAGAAAGCCCTTCGACATCCTCGCCAAAGGGCTTAAAAATAACAAATGGCGGGGCCGACGGGACTTGAACTCGCGACCTCCCGCTTGACAGACTATGGAAAATCAAGCCATGTCTATGCCGGAGAGCCTGTTGGTGAGAAGATCATACACCACAATATAAAGTAGGGTATTTGGGGGAGCTTGATCAGTTTTTTGGTTATTAATGAGCTTTTTTTGGATTAAATTTTGTCCGCGAGCTTGAAAGTCATTTTTGAAGTTTTAAAACGGCATTTAACAGGTAAGACTTCAGATTTCCTTGAAATCTATTTTGTGGAGCACCAGGAAGGGGAGCAGCCCGCAGAGGCTTGAGATCACGAAGAGCCAAGTTATGCCCACAGCCTCCATCACGTAGCCGCCGATAAGGACGTTCGAATTATCCATCAGGTTCTTGACCGAGATGGCAAAAGCGAAGGCGAAAGTCTCGATTCCCTTTTTCTTGCACATGGACACAGCTACTGTTAGAAGCGCAATGGAGCTGAAAGCGTTGAAAACACCGCCGAAGAAATAAATCATCCCCCCATTCCACCGGGCTATCCCGAGACATGAAATTTCAGCCAGGCACCAACCGACAAGCGAGACCACAAAAAGCGTTTTCATGCTCAACATGCTGCGTAATACTGGAATGGTTAAAATCCCGATCACGATTCCTACATAGTAGATGGAAACGATCCGGCCTAAAAACTCGCCGCCGAAACGTTCCTGGACCAACGGCTCGAAAAATGTAGTAGTATCCGCTCCAAAGGAGTATAAAAAGAGCAGGATCAAAAGCCAGCCGAAAGAAGGGTGAGCGAGTTGGCCTATTTTCTCTCTGAAGGGAACTTGTTCCTCAATGGAGAGCGTTTTCCCCTGAGTCTTGTCCTCTTTCTCCGGGATTCTTTTCACCTCTTCTTGGCGATAAATCAGAACTGGAATCAGGACGAGCAGCGAAGTAACCGAGAACAGATAATAGATCTGGGTAAAAGCCATCACTCCTTCATCGATTTTACCGCCGGCCCAGGAAGAGAAAAGCATGGCGCCGCCAAAGCGGCAACCGTAAACCAGGCTCTGGATGAAAGTCCTGTTTTTCGCTGTGCTCACAGTAACGATCATCCCGTCAATCAGTACATCAAGGAGAGCGATAGCGATCACTTTGAGGCTTACGCCCACAGTCATTGCAACAGTCGACTGAGCATCGGCGATCACCAGCCACCCCATGGATGAACAGAGCAAACCGATAGTGAGCACCAGGCGCTTGTTGAATTTCCTCCAGAAATCCGCAATAAAACCGATCAAAGGCTTGAGAAAAATAAACCAGAGGCTGCCCAGGAAAAGGATTGTTCCGATTTGCGAGGGAGAAAAAGAGAGTTTTTTTAAGTATACATTAAGGATGAAAGGGATTTCAGTGATCCCTTCCAACAGGTAAACAGAGGCGAAAAGGAGGTAAAGACGCGCCATTGATAGGCTCGGGCAATTGGTGAAAAAAATCAGACAATCACGCCGCGCTCCGAGTGGGCGATAAAATCATTAAAGATTTTTATCTCAGGCAGTTGTTTCAGTTCCCTGCGGGCATACTCCAGCGCCTGGGAAATGTTGTACTGGCTCCGGAAAAAGATTTTATAGGCCCGCTTAAGCTCCAGGCGAACTTCCTCTGAGAATCCTTTGCGCTGCAGGCCCACGGTATTCAAACCATTGAGCATGATCGGATTGCCCACTGCCATCACAAAGGGCGGCACATCCTTGGGCACCCGGCTTCCCCCGCCGATAAAACTGTACATCCCGATCTGTACGAACTGATGGATACAGGTCAGTCCGCTGATAGTGGCATGATCGCCGATAGTTACATGGCCGGCCATGTTGACTGCATTGGAAAGAATCACGTTGTTGCCGACCACGCAGTCGTGAGCCACATGAGTGTAAGCCATCAGCAGGCAATCCGAGCCAACCCGGGTGGCGCCGCCCTCGGTCGTGGCCCGGTTCAAGGTGGCGAACTCCCTGACAGCAGTCCTGTCGCCGATCTCCAGATAGGTTGTCTGGCCGACAAACTTAAGGTCCTGGCTGTCAGTGCCCAGGGAGACGCTTTTCCAGATCTGGCAGTCCTTGCCGATAGTTGTGTTCTTATAGATATAAACATGAGGCCCGACCACAGTAGCTGATCCGATTTTTACATTGGGGCCGATCACTGTATAGGGCCCGACTTCCACATCCTGATCAATTTCCGACGATTTATCAATAATCGCCGTGGGATGAATGGCCAATTTCTAATCCTCTTCTGAAAAATCAAAAGCGTAAAGCCGCAGGCAAAACAACCTTTAATCCAAGTTTAAATTTGTAATCGTATTGCTTGAGGGGGATCTCTTAATAATATTGTTCCGGGAGCCGATCCTTATCAACCACCATCGCCGTCATCTCAGCCTCGGCCACCAGATCGTCTCCCACATAAGTGCAGCCTTTCATCTTGCATATGCGATGACGGAATCTGAGCATTTGAAGCTCCATCCTCAACTGATCGCCGGGGAAAACAGGTCTGCGGAACTTGATCTTATCCAGGCTCATGAAATACATGACCGTGTTTTCCGGCTTGAGAACGCTGTTCATCAACAGCAATCCCCCTGTCTGTCCCATAGCCTCAACAATCAGCACTCCCGGCATTATCGGATGGCCGGGAAAATGTCCCTGAAAAAACGGCTCATTTATCGAGACATTCTTGATCCCCACCACGCGCTTTTCCGCCTCAAATTCAATAATACGGTCCACAAGCAGGAATGGATAGCGGTGCGGCAGCTTCTCCATAACCTGCTTTATCCCGATAATCACCTGGTTATTGGCGACACCCTTGGCGCTTGCCTTCCTTTTCACCGGCGCCTTTACCGGCTCGATACCTTCCTGTATGGCCAGATGTTCGTGCAGCTTGCGCACCAGATTGATATTGGAGGGATGACCGCTCTTAAAGGAGATAATATGGGCTTTGAGCGGCCTGCCGAGAAGATAGATATCGCCGAGCAAATCGACAATTTTATGGCGCACCAGTTCTTTGGAGGAGCGCAAGGCATCTTTGTTTAAAATCTTGTCCTCGCCGATAACCACTGCATTCTCCAGGCTTCCGCCTTTGATAAGACCTGCCTTTTTGAGCTCCTCCACCTCTTCGAGAAAAGCAAAAGTCCGTGCATCGGCCAGCTTGTCGAGAAAAGTTTCCGAATTTATCTCCAGGGAATCAAACTGGGAACCTACAAGCGGGTTGGGGTATTGAATTTGAAAGCTGATTTTCAAGCTGTCGTGGGGAAGAACAAGAAAGTATATCCCGTTTTCCTGGTAGGACAGAGGTTCGGTTAGAATGGCTACCTTTTTTTTGGCTTTCTGTTCCTTGATCCCGGCTTTTTTGATCGCTTGCACGAAACAGGAGGAACTGCCGTCGCCGGCCGGCACCTCGACCCCGTCTATTTCAATTATCAGATTGTCTATTCCGAAACCCGCCACTGCGGCCATCACATGCTCTACTGTGAGCACTGTGAAACCGTCTTTGCCGATAGTAGTGCCCCGCACGACTGCTTCCACATTTTCCACAAGCGCCGGGATACGGGCATGGGCTCCGATATCGCCACGGATGAAAACTATCCCGGTATTCTCTTCTGCGGGTTTAAAGGTGAGTGTTGCTTTTTTGCCTGAATGTATACCGATACCCGAGCACTTGATCTTTCGGGCAATGGTTTTTTGATTCATGAAAATCTCCTTACTTTATAATCATCAGGCTTAAGCTGTACATTCTATTAAATCAAAAAAAAAGCGAATCGTTTTCCGATTCCCTCGAAAAATAGCGGACATAATTCAAAAGATGCGATAAGCTGATCTCTTACAAAAGGTGGACTCGATCTTATCCCGTTTTCTCTTCGATCTCTTTCACCTTTCGCATGAGCTCTCTGATCTGCTGGAAGACTTTAGGCAGACGATGTAATGAGGCCTCCGCCCTCAAGGCTTCAGTAATCGGGCGGCCGTGGTGTCCGGAGAGCTCCACTCCTGAGGGAACTGACTTGGTAATGCCGGTCTTGGCTCCGATCTTGGCTCTGTCGCCGATTTGCAGATGTCCGGCGATTCCGACCTGTCCGCCTAGAATTACCGAACTTCCGATCTTGGTCGAACCGGAGATCCCGACCTGAGCTATCACCAGAGTATTGTCGCCGATCTCCACATTGTGGGCGACATGGACCAGGTTATCGAATTTGACACCATTGCCGATGCGGGTAGGCGACAAAGTGCCGCGGTCGATTGTGGTATTTGCTCCCACCTCGACATCATCACCGATAACCAGACCGCTCACCTGTGGGATTTTTTTCTGCACTCCTTTGCGGTCGCAAACGAACCCGAAACCGTCTCCACCCAATACACAGCCGCTTTGCAGCAGACATCTTTTGCCGATAGTCACATCCTCGAGGATTGTCGCCCCGGGCATGACCCGGGTCTTATCTCCGATTACTACACGATCACCCACATAAGATCTGGCCTCAAGTACTACATCGTTTCCTATCCGGCTGTTAGTCCCCACCACTACCAGGGGACCGATATGGACCCGCTCACCGATCTTGGCGGTTGGATCAACCACGGCTGTGGAATGGATACCGGGTTTGAAAACACTTTTTGGTGGATAAAAAAGCTCCACAGTCTTCATAAAGCACAGGTAAGGATTTTCCACGATGATATAATTCTTATTCTCCTGCACCGCACCGTTCGATTCGCCAATAATGACCGCCGTAGCTTGGGTTTTGCTGAGCCAGTTGTGATATCTGGGGTTGGCCACAAAAGAAATGTCCCCCTCCTTGGCTTCTTCCAGACCGGCCACACCCTTGATAATCACAGCCGGATCACCCTTGACCCTGCCGTGAAGCTTTTTCGCGAGTTCTTCTAATCTTATTTCTGGCAACTTGATTCCCCTTTAAGGCGCTCCTGGCTGCTGGAAACCGAGCGC
This sequence comes from archaeon, assembly GCA_035528795.1. Taxonomy (GTDB): domain Bacteria; phylum Gemmatimonadota; class Glassbacteria; order GWA2-58-10; family GWA2-58-10; genus DATKXY01. The sequence continues at coordinate 5,143 of DATKXY010000213.1, forward strand.
TTGCATTACCTGATTGGTAAGATTTAAATCTTGATCAATGTAAAAAAGTATTGAAGAATCGAAAACTATCGAAACATTCTGCTTTTCTCCTGTCTCAGCGATCACGCGGTTTATTTTCTCGAGTATGGATTGGCTGAGTTCTGCATTCCGCCGGTTCAGGATACCATCTTCTCCATAAATCCGATGGTAAAAAGCCACTACATCCTTTTTGGCTTTATCAAGCTCACTCTCTAACCTGGCGATTTCGGAAAGCATGGCCAGGGTATCGGCAGGCATCTTTTTTTCGACTTTAGCCGCGGCAGCGGATGCATTCTTGCCACCCGAGCTGTCCGCAGCGGCGCTGTCTCCGGGAGCCGGCAGGTTAACTGACACCTCTGGCTGTTTCTCCGGTTTCGAGGTTTTCGAGGTGTCTTGCCTGGCTTTCTCCAGCCCTGCCTTTAGTGCAGTGACCGAGTCGACATATGCTTTAAGGAATAGCTGGCGTTCCTTGAAACGTTTCTCCCAGAGAGTCGTTTCCTGATCCAGTATCCGCTGGACTTCCTTTACCGCAGGCAACTGATTGAGAATCCGCTGATCCTCGACGTAGCCAAACTTAAGTTCCTGGGAGCGGCCGGAGACTGGTGTCAATAGTACAAATAGTAAAAATACAATACTTTTTCTCATAAGGAAAGTTTTTTTTGACTTTCAGCTAGCGTCTTGTAGCGCCAGTACTTTTCGAGCCGGATGGAGTAACATCCACACCGGCTTTGAGTACTTTCAGCACTTCCTCCGTTATATCGAGTTCTTCCTTGGCGTAAAGCAGTCCCTGGGCATTAAAGATCATCGTGTAATTATCCCTTTGGCCCAGGATTTCGATTGCGCGGTTAATCTTATCATAAATCGGATTAAGAAGCTCGAACTTCCTCTGCTCTGCCTTGCCCTGGGGACCGAAAACTCCCTGGTAAAACTCGATTGCTTCCTGCCGTTTCTTCAAGATCTCCTCTTCCTTCTCTCTTTTCTTCTCCGGGCTGTAAAGCATGGCCCTCTGCTTGTACTCCTCTTCCATGGCGGCCTGGTCTGTCTGGTATTCCTTTAACTGGGCTTCCCAAGCTTGGATCTCTTTTTCATACGTCTTCGAGGCATCCTCATATTCCGGGAAATTCTGCGTCAAAAGTTCTACCTGAACATAACCTATCTTGAGCTGCTGTGCCATTGCCGATGCTGTGAACAAAAGCATCAATGAGAGTGTAATAGTCAAGCTGCGCAAAAGATTACCTCCTTTAATTAATAAAATGTTTGCTGAGTGGGTTAGACTCCGATTGAGTGGTTAGAAATTTTATCTAATTTGCTTAAACAAGCGCCAAGATTCAATCTTTTTTCTTTAGTAGAACCTGCCGAAACGAAAATGCGGCACCCATTTACCCTTGACTTTGTTGCCTAGGTTGTCTGTCTGGTCGAAACCATAGCCGAGCTCCAGGCCCAAAGGCCCCATGGGAGTCTCGACCCTTACCCCGAAGCCCACGCTCCGGCGCAGCTTGGAGAGGTTAATATCCCTCAGGTCTCTCCAGACATTTCCGGCTTCGGCGAACAAAACACCATACACCTGCTTTGTTATCTCGATCTCTCCTTCAGCGGTGATTACAAAATAGGCCTTACCCCGGCTGTAATATATGCCCTCTACCCCTACCGTGCGGTCTTCGTATCCACGTAAATGAATATCAGTATCCCTGCCCCAGCCGGTTCCTCCCAGGATATACATTTCCCGGGGATCGATGAGCGGGCTTCCACTGCCTCCGAAAGACTTAAGCGTTCCGCCATTTGATTTCAGACCCAGAATGCATTTATCGGAAATGAGTGGGATGTACCAATCCGAGTTGAATTCGTACTTCTGGAAGCCGATATTGCCGCCGAAAGGGCCGCCTGAGTACTCGGCGGTGATCGAGTGCCGGGTTCCGCTTTTGGGGTGCTGGATATTAAACCGGGTATCACGCGCCAGGGTAAAAGAGACCTTACTCGAGGTCTGGGGATAGTCATTGATATTCGCGCCAGTGTACATCATGATCAGGGTACTGTCCCCTCTGATATCGATCGACATCAATGAGTAGCCCACATAGAAGGTCGCATAATCGACCTCGGGCACGGGAAAGCCGACACGCGTATAAAAGCCTTTATAGCGATCCTCATAGGGATCGTTGCGCAGCCTGCGGCGCATGTTGAAAATGCCTATATCCAGCGATATCGGGGTATTCATAAAGTAAGGGTCCATATAGCTCACGTCGATATTGCTCATCCGGGTGCCGAACTCAATGCGCAGCTGGACCGATTTACCGCGGCCGAAAAGATTGCTCTGCGTAAGATCGAGAAACCCTGTCATCCCATAGCCGCCGCCGAAACCCGCACCGAAATTGGCGCTCCCTGTTCGTTTTTCCTTGACTTTAAAAATAAGGTCGACCTCCCCGCCTTCCGATACCGGACGCGGATCGACCCCGATGTCCTGTTCAAAGAAACCTGAGTTTACCAGACTCTGGTAGCTCATTTTTACCAGAGGCTGGCGGTAGAGGTCACCAGGGAAAATACTTATCCTGCGGCGGATTACATTTTCAAATGTGGTTTCGTTGCCTTTGATAATTATTTTCCGCACTGTTGCAGGCTCACCCTCGTTAAGGACAAGATTGATATTGATCAGGCTGTCCTTATACTCGCGCAACGGCTGAGGCTGAAGGTAGATATAGCCCTCATCCCCGTAAAGTTCCTGGACTTTCTGCATGCTTTCATTAAACTTCTCCTCGTTAAAAACCGAATTTTGTTTCAGGGTAAACGAGGAGAGAATAACATCATCTGGGAAGTGCGAGTTCCCTGTCACATTGACATTGCCCACATAAAACCTTCGGCCCTCATCGACATTGATGCGAATTGTTACATTCCGGCTGCCCTCTTTGAATTCCATGGTGTGACCTAAAACCTGTACATTCACAAAACCGTTTTTTTTGTAAAAGTTGGGCAGCTTTTCGGTCAGGTCCTTTTGAAACTTATCCTCATCATATCCCCCGCGGCGCCAGAAAACCAGGTAGCTCTTCTTTTTGGTGTCAAGCGCTCCTTGGATTTTTTTGTCGCTGAAATTCTCGTTACCCTCGAACTCGATCTTGGTTATCCGCACTTTCTGGCCTTCTTCAATATTCAAGGTAATTTCAGTGCGGCCCTCTACCTTTGCTTCCTGAATCACGGGTTCGACCTGGGTGTTGTAATATCCCTTTTTCTGATACAGATCGACTATCTTGTTGATTGATTCCCGTACCTTGGATGGTGAATAAAGACCGCCTACCCGCAGTGGAACTGCTTCTTTGATCTCGGATTCCTTGATTTTCTTTTGGCCGTTAATTGTAAGTTTCGAAATGACAGGGTTTTCCTCGACTCTGATAATGACCCATAAACCCTCGGGGAGCTCCTCGGCCAGAATATCAATATCGGAATAGAGACCTGTTTCCCAGAGATTGGTCAGTGCTCTGCGGACCGCGAAAATCGTGAATGTATCTCCCACATTGATTTGGGCCGCAGAAAGGACTCTTTTATCTGCAACCCGGCTGTTGCCCTCCACCTTGACATCAACAATCTTTTGTTCGGCTTGCTGTGCGAAAAGCGTCTGTTTCAGGACAAATGGCTTGAGCGTAACAAACAGGCAAAAGGCCAAAAAACAGATTTTCACCCGTCTTCTGTGGAGAAAATTCTTCTCTAAAAGATATAAAAAAAGCGCGCTTCCTGAGCTTTTACATCTCATAAAATAATTCGCCACGTCGTTTAAGCTTTTTCCAGCGGTAGAAATATTCTTCGAAAAGGAAACAGATGACCCAAGTCACCGGGAGTGCGGTTCTAAATCAGAATAAAAAGGCTGTAATGTCCGTATAAATTTTGGCCGGCTTATTTTACCACTTGGCCCTGAATCCCGGCGACAAACACCGGAACTTCAGGGCCGGACTCCGAAGTTCGAGAATAAGAATTTCTCTTTTCAGCGGGTTCTGGATGCACGCATAAGGTCAATTTTCAGAAGCTTTGATCTTTTCTTTGTCCAATTTCGAACCGGTGACTGAAAAATCAATTTTATCATCCTTAGCGAAGACCTGGATAATATCTCCGGGCTTGAACTCGTTATTCAGGAATCTTTCCGAAAGGGCATCCTCCAGATAACGCTGGACAGCCCTTCTCAGCGGGCGGGCCCCGTATTCCTGGTTGTACCCTTTTTCAGCCAGAAAAGTCTTGGCCGAATCGTCCAGCTCGATCGAATAGTCTTTTTCACTCAGGCGTAAGCGGAGCTCATTCACGAAAATTTCGACGATCTTTTTAATATCTTCCAGCGAAAGCGGATGGAAAACGATTATTTCATCCACCCGGTTAATAAATTCAGGATTGAAAATCTTCATCACCTCACCTTTGATCTGACTGGCAATGCGCTCATAATCGGCCTCCAGGTCGTCCCGGCGGTGAAAACCCACAGAGCCGCTCTTGATTTCACGCGCGCCGATATTCGAGGTCATGATAACCACGGTATTCTTGAAATTGATCTTGCGGCCGTAATTGTCAGTCAGCGTGCCATCATCAAGGATCTGCAACAGGATATTGAAAATCTCCGGATGGGCTTTCTCGATTTCATCAAACAGCACCACCGAGTAAGGTTTCTGCCTTACCTCTTTAGTTAACGAGCCGCTGTCCTCATAGCCCACGTATCCGGGAGGCGCGCCGAGGAGTCTGGAGACTGAGAATTTTTCCATGTACTCTGACATATCAACCTGAATCAGAGCGTTTTTATCTGCGAAAAGGAACTCGGCCAGAGCGCGGCCCAGTTCAGTTTTACCCACTCCGGTGGGCCCGCAGAAAATGAACGATCCGATAGGCCGCTTGGGGTCCTTGAGCCCGGCCCGGGCCCGGCGGATAGCGCGGCTTATGGCTTCCACAGCCTCATCCTGTCCCACGATCCGCTTGCACAGCTCATCTTCCATTTTCAACAGGCGTGCGGACTCATTCTCGCTTAATCTCACCACCGGGATCCCTGTCCAGCGGGAAACTATATAGGCTACATCTTCCTCTTCCAGGACTACCGAATATTTCCCGTTTTCGGTCTTTTTGGTGGTCGTATCGATCCTTTGCCGCAGCTCGTGCTCACGGTCGCGCAGTTTGGCGGCGACTTCATACTCCTGCTCGTTGATCGCTTTCTCTTTTTTCCTGATCACCTCTTTAAGCTCATCCTCGAGCTTGATCACTTCTTTTGGCGGCGCTTGTGAGGCAAGGCTTTTGCGCGCTGCGGCCTCATCGAGCACATCGATCGCCTTGTCCGGGAGAAAACGGTCGGTAATGTAACGCTCGCTTAATTTGACAGCTCCCACCATGGATTCCTTGCTGATATTTATCTTGTGATGTTTTTCATAGCTTTCGCGCAAGCCCTCGATAATCTGTATCGTTTCCTCTATGGTCGGCGGATCGACCATCACAGTCTGAAAACGTCTCTCGAAAGCCCCGTCTTTTTCGATATATTTACGGTATTCGTTCAGAGTGGTAGCCCCGACACACTGGAGTTCGCCCCTGGCCAGAGCAGGTTTCAACATATTGGAGGCATCGATTGCGCCTTCAGCCGCTCCCGCCCCGATAAGGGTGTGCAGCTCATCGATAAAAAGAATCACATTCTTGTTCTTCTGGATTTCGTTGATCACACCCTTCAGCCGCTCCTCGAACTGACCGCGGTACTTGGTGCCTGCAATTATCGCCGCCATATCGAGCGCCAGCACCCGGTAGTCTCTTAAGCTCGGCGGAACATTGGCTTTGACTATCCGCTGGGCCAGCCCCTCGACAATTGCCGTCTTCCCTACCCCAGGCTCGCCGATCAGGACCGGATTGTTCTTTTTACGGCGGCTCAGGATCTCGATTACCCGCTCGATTTCGTTTTCTCTGCCGATTGTCGGATCGAGTTTCTCTTCACGGGCAAGCTCGGTGAGATCGCGGCAGAAATGATCGAGCGCCGGGGTTTTGGTCTTTTTTCCGAGCTTGGCTTCCGCATCGCCCAGAGAACTGCTGCTTTGTTCATGTTCGCCTGCTGAAGACTCGAAATTTTCCCCGCCGAGCAGCTTAATAGTTTCCTGGCGCACCAATTCGGCATTCACACCGAGAGAACTGAGAACTTTGGCCGCCATCCCGCTGTCCTCGCGCAACAGCCCCAGAAGCAGGTGCTCGGTGCCCACATAGCTGTGCTTCATCGCCCGGGCCTCTTCGATTGCGTATTCCAACACTCTTTTGGCCACCGAGGTATACGGAACATCCCCGATAGTCAGGGTGCTCCCCCCAGGCTTGACCATCTCTTCCACCTTGATCCTGATAGTTTCCAGATCAAGCCCGATCTGATTCAAGACCGCGGCTGCAACACCCTCCCCCTCTCTTATCAACCCAAGCAGGATATGCTCCGAACCGATATAATCGTGATGCAGCCGGCCGGCTTCATCCCTGGCCAGTGAAAGTACCTTTCTTACTCTTTCAGTGAATTTGTTATTCATTATCGACCTCTTCTCTATTCTCGATGTTGGTAAAATGGGAGCGAATCATCGTGGCCCTTTGAAGATCTCTCTCCGTACCGTTCATACTTCTTCCCGCGGCCACATCCAGATGCGCATCCTGTGAATATATCAGCATCCGATTTATAGTTGATACCCTCAGGTTTTTGATAAGTTTCATGCTTGCCCCAAGCCGGACAGCACTCAAAAGGTTCATAACTTCTTCACCGGTGATAGTTCTGGCATGCTCCAGAATTCCATACGCGCGCCAGACCTTGTCCTGAATATAAAGGCCGGCATCCTTGAACAGGATCGCTCTGGCGTTATTCTCGTGCTCGATTATCTGGCGGGTTATCCGGCTGAGGTGCTCGACCAGTTCTTGCTCGCTTTTACCGATAGTGATCTGGTTCGAAATCTGGAAAAAGTTACCGAGCACCTCGCTACCCTCACCGTAAAGACCGCGAAAAGTGAGGCCAATCTGAGTTATTCCGCGTAATATTTTTTGAATTTCCTTTGTCAACACCAGCCCCGGCAGGTGGATCAGCACCGAAGCCCGCAGTCCTGTACCCGTATTGGTCGGGCACGAGGTAAGATAACCGAATTTGGGATGAAAATCGAACTCGATATTCCTGCCGATAGTGGATTCCAGTTCGCCGCTCTTTTTCCAGCAGGTCTGTAAATCAAAACCTGAGGCTATACTCTGGATACGGAGGTGGTCTTCCTCGTTAATCATCAAAGACATCCGGCTCTGATCCCCCACCACAACTGTTCCTGTTTTGCGCCGTTTGAGGAGATCGTTTGAGATCAGGTGCTCTTCGAGGAGGTAGTTGCATTCGTATGGCTTAAGCCCCTTAAGATCGATACGCATCATCGATGGTACGGCATCCTCGCGCTCGAGCACAGAGAGCACTTCATGGCGGATCTGTTCCTCATCATCCTGTTTGATCCGGGAGGAGAAATAATATCCTTTCAGGTTGCGCGCCAGGCGGACCCGGGAACTCAAAACTATATCGGAGTTTTCGCCAGTGGCCTCGAGCCAGGCTGATACCTCATTTTTTATCGGCAGACTCATTTATCTATTCCAGAATCAGTTTTTAATTAACGTTTTACCAAGCGACTGGCCGCAGGAACTTTACTTTGACACCTCGAGCCGCTTCTCAATAGAGATTATCTCATCTCGCAGACGGGCTGCTTTTTCGTAGTCTTCTACTTTGACGGCAGCATTGAGCTCTTTCTTCAATTCGCGAATCCTGAGCTGGTCACTGTATTTCTGTCCTTCAGGCTTCACAGAGCGTTCGCCCACATGAAATGAGCTGCCCTGAATGCGGCGTAAGAGCACATCAATCTGCTTTTCGAAGGTTTCGAAGCAGTTTCCGCATCCCAGACGCCCAGTGCGCTTGATATCATCGAGTTTGCTGTGGCAAAAAGGGCATTCTTCCGGAGTATCACTGTCTTTTGCCTCCACCAACTCACTCAAGACTTCGCTTTTAGCCTCCGGCGTAAAAACCGGCTGTTGCTGGCTGTCCAGTTTGACAGTTTTCACTCCGTATTTCCCGGCACATTCCTTACACAGGTTGTAGCTGACAACATTCCCGTCCTTGATCTGTGTAAAATGAATGACAGCCTCATTTTTTTTGCATCTCTCGCATTTCATCTCGACTGTCCCTGCATGTTGCGCCTGATAGAGAAATTCTTCTCTTTGTTCATACACCCGGGACTAACGCAACGGATGAAGTTTCCCTTCTTCTAAAAGATAAGATTTCCGGGTCAAATCAGCCAATGATTCATCATGCGTCACCAGAATAAAACCCATCCCGCGCGTCTTTAACTGTTCGAAAATCAGATTGATTACCTTGCGGCTGTTATTCTTGTCCAGGTTGCCTGTGGGTTCGTCCGCCAGCACGAAATCCGGCTGGTGCACCAAAGCCCGTGCCACTGCAACCCGCTGCTGCTCACCCCCGGAAAGCTGAGCCGGCCTGTGGGACAACCTGTCTGCCAAACCGACCTCAGCCAGAATGGCAGTGGCTGCCTCTTGGGCATGCTCCGGCTCTTCCCCCCTGATTCGCAAGGGCATGCTGACATTTTCCAGCGCTGAAAACTCCGCCAAGAGGTAGTGAAACTGGAAAACGAACCCGAGCGAATGATTGCGCAAACTACTTCTCTGTCTGTCATCAAGCTCGAAAAGTGATGTCCCGTCAAGCACTACCTCTCCCCTGGAGGGCTTTTCGAGCGCACCTACGATATGAAGCAGCGTACTTTTACCTGCACCGCTCGGGCCGAGAATGGAGACAGACTCTCCCCTTCCGACTTTCAAATCCAGACCGCGGAGAACGTGAAGAACCCCCCCCTCACCGCTCGGATAATCCTTTTCTATTCCGGTTGCCGCCAGGAAATCCTTACTCATAGCGAATCGCATCCACCGGCGGCAGGGAAGCCGCACGTAAAGCCGGGTAAATTGTAGCCACAAAAGAGATCAGCATGCTCGCTACGGTCACCAGGATAAAATCCTCGACCTGCATGTTTACCGGAAAGCTGGAGATAAAATAAACATCTCCCGGAATGCTAATTAGCTGATACTTGTTCAAAAGCAGGCTGATCACGTATCCTGCTGCGGCGCCAAGCACTGTCCCCAACGCTCCAATAACCAGGCCGTTCGAAATAAAAATCCAGCCCACTGCGCGGGAAGTCAAGCCCATCGAGCGCAGGATTCCGATTTCCCTGGTCTTATCCATTATCAGCATGGTGAGGGTGCTCACGATATTAAAGGCCGCCACCAGAATAATAAGTGTCAAAATAACGAACATCACCGCTTTTTCAAGCTTCAAAGCCTCGAATAAATTCTTGTTATAGGTTATCCAGTCAGTTCCTGTAAATGGATAACCGCCGATTGCATCCAGGATTTCTTCCCTGACTTCGCGAGCCCGTTCAATCTCAACCAGTCGAACCTCAATATGGCTTATAGCATTTTTCATGCCGAAAAAAGACTGCGCTTCCTCAAGGGAGAGATAGACAAATTTCGCATCGACATCATACAGACCGGTCTCGAAAAGACCTGTCACCCTGAACTTGCGCCAGGGCGCCGAAAGGCCGAAAGGGGTGATTTTCACCCCCTTGGGCGCCCAGATTGTGACAATATCGCCCAGGCCCACTCTCAATAGCTGAGCCAGGTAACTTCCCAAAACGATGCCGGGATAACGCATCTCCCCCCCGGGAGTTTCATCCTTGAAACTGAAAGCACCGCTGAAAACGTGTTTTTTTATATCGGTTATCCGTTCCTCGAGCACAGGATCGACTCCACGCAGGATCGCTCCGGCGTTGTCCTGGCTTTCGGAAACAAGCATGCACTCTGAGTAGATAAGCGGCGCGACAGACAGTATTCCGGGGAGCGATTCGATTTTCTTGATTACCGAATCGTAACCTTCGATCGGCTCACCATTGAAAGTGAACAAGGTTATCTGGGGCATGGTACCCAGTATTTTCTCTTTCAGATCGTTGTGGAACCCGTTCAATACGGCCAAAATCACGATCAAGGCCATTACTCCGACAAAAACCCCGCAAATCGAGATCAAGGTAAAAAACGAGAGAAACTTGGAGTTTCTGCGGGAGAACAGGTACCGCCAACCGATAAAAAGTTCGACCCTCATGGCGCTCATTCCGGTCTCAGCTGTGGGAACAGAATAACATCCTTGATTGAATCCAAGCCGGTTAACAGCATGATCAGCCTGTCAATACCGATCCCTACTCCGCCTGTGGGCGGCAGCCCGTACTCCATGGCCCGTAAATAGTCTTCATCCAGCACCTGGGCTTCATCATCCCCCAGATCCCGGAGCTTCATCTGGGCCTGGAAGCGGTCCCTTTGATCGAGCGGGTCGTTCAACTCCGAGAAGGCGTTGGCAATCTCCATACCGCCGATAATAAGCTCGAAGCGCTCCACGAGCTCGGGATTGTCCCGGTGACGTTTGGCCAGGGGGCTCGTCTCAATCGGATAATCCATTACAAAAGCAGGGTCGATCAATTCAGGCTCAACAAGCTCGCTGAACAGTTGATCCAGAAGTTTGCCCGCACCCATCTCCGGAGCGACCTCGAGGTCATTCTTGCGGCAGAGTCGGGCGAGCTGGTCTCTCTCAAGCGGCAAAGCCAGATCATGCCCCACCGCCTCGCCGATCAGCTCGACCACCTTGCGCCGCGGCCAGGGCCGGTCCATGCGTATTTTTTTACCATTCCATTCAATCCCGCCCTCAGCCCTGTCTCCCAACACCTCTTCAGTCACACCCGCAACCAATTCCTCCACCAGGTCCAGCATTTTGTAATAATCGGCATAGGCCTGGTAGAACTCGAGCATGGTGAACTCGGGGTTGTGGCTGCGGTCCAGGCCTTCGTTGCGGAAGTCCTTTGAAAACTCGTACACCCGGTTAAAGCCGCCTACAATCAGCCGCTTGAGATACAGCTCGTTGGAAATGCGCAGGTAGAGGCGGCAATCCAGAGCGTTATGCTGCGTGGTAAAGGGCCGTGCCGCTGCTCCGCCGTAAATGGGCTGAAGGACAGGTGTCTCGACCTCGAGATATCCCCGCGCATCGAGAAAAGAGCGGATATGGTTAATGATCCTCGTTCTGGCGCGAAAGGCCTCTTTTACCTCCGGGTTGACTATCAGGTCCACATAGCGCTGACGGTAGCGCAGCTCCTTATCTTCAACTTTATCGTAGACCACTTTCCGGTCATCCACAATTTTTTCTTTGACCACCGGAAGGGGACGGATATTCTTGGCAAGCAAGCTCAGCCTCTCGACATGGATAGTTATCTCGCCGGTCTGTGTGCGGAACAGATAACCCTTCACCCCGATAATATCACCCAGGTCGAGAAGCTTCACCACCTCGTAAGTCTCGTCACCCAGCACCTCTTTCCGGGCGTAGATCTGGATCCGGCCGTCACCGTCATCGATATGCGCAAAGGTCACTTTTCCTTTGCTCCTGAGCGACACTATCCTTCCGGCCAGACTATGCCTGGCCCCTTGCTCCTGATGTTCCGAATCCTTATAACTCCCGACAAGCTCTTTGGCCCGGGCAGTCACCTCGAATTCGTACGGATAGGGATTAATACCCATGCTTTTAAGCCGTTCCAGCTTCTCCAGCCGGACCTGGACCAATTGATGTCTTTCTTCCATATCGTTCTCTTTTGGCTTTAAAATCGTTCAGCAACAAGACTATCGAGGCGCCTTGACCCTTATGCAGGGGATCCCTCCTGACCCCTCAACTGCTTCCGAATTGCTTGAGATAAGCCTGGATAAAGTTATCGAGCTCGCCGTCGAGCACAGACAGGGCATCGCCCCGCTCCTCGCCTGTGCGATGATCTTTGACCATTGTATAAGGGTGAAGCACATAACTACGGATCTGGCTGCCCCAGGCTATCTCCTTCTTTTCTGCCTCCAGGGCTTGCCGCTCGACCCTTTCTTCCTCCAACATGTGCTGGTAGAGCCGAGCTCTCAGGATTTTGAGCGCGTTTTCCTTGTTGCGGTGCTGGCTACGTTCGTTCTGGCACTGCACTACAATGCCTGTAGGCAGGTGGGTGATCCGGACTGCTGAATCAGTTTTATTGACATGCTGGCCGCCAGCGCCCGAGGAACGAAAAGTGTCGATCCGCAAATCCTTCTCCTCGATTTTCACATCTAGATTATCCTCGATCTCCGGATAGACAAAAACCGAAGCGAAAGAGGTATGCCGACGGCTGTTAGCATCGAAAGGACTGATGCGCACCAGACGGTGGACTCCCTTTTCGGCCTTGAGATAACCGTAGGCGTACTTGCCCGCTATTTCAATTGTAATGCTTTTCAGCCCGGCTTCATCACCGGGCTGAAGGTCTAAAACATGGCTCTTGTAACCGTGGTCTTCTATCCAGCGCGAGTACATCCTGGCCAGCATCTGTGCCCAGTCCTGGCTTTCGGTTCCCCCGGCTCCAGGATGGATAGTCAGGATCGCATCCCGATAATCATCCTTGCCGGAAAGCATATGCACCATTTCCAAATCGTCCAGCTTCTTTTCGATTGCCTGCGCATCCCTTTCAAGCTCCTCGCCCAAGCCATCCTCCTCGTCTTCTGCAAGCTCCAGAAGCTCCTTGAGATCCCTCAATTTTTTCTCAAGCTCCTCGAAAGGCTCGGTCCAGCGTTTCAACTGATTGGCCTTGTCGATCACGCGCCGGGCCTCTTCCTGGTTATTCCAGAAATCAGGAGACGCCATCTTTCTTTCCAGCTCCACCAGGCGGGAAGCCTTGTTTTCAAGGTCAAAGATAACCTCTAAGATTTTCAAGCCTGCGGCTCAATTCCACCGCTTGTTCGCCCACCTTCTCCAACACGGTTTCTCCTTTGTTCAATCTTGAGAATGCCTAAGAAACAATATTTTACACAAACTTTTAATATAAATATTATTATAATTTATAGCAAGTTGTTACACTGCTTTCCTGATCCAGGCTTCTGAATGCGCAAAAGCCGCCAGCTATTTTATTTGATGATATTCTATGCCTTATTTAAAGATAAAAAGTCCAAAACCAGATATAACTCGATATCAGGCAGCGTCAAACCCGAAAAGGATTATAAACCCGGTTTCAGGCCATTCCTTACTTTTACAGTACAACCCCGTTCCTGCCTGATACAATCTTGTCCTGACCGCTGCTTGACCCTTCATAACAAGCGATCGAGTTTCAGGGGTTCATCCGGTGACTCCCAGGCTCTCGACTAGTTTAGTCATCACCTCTGTTGCTTTTCCCTGCAAAAAGATATCCGTTATCCGGTTTGTATATCTTGATTCTTTAATATTCACCTCGATTATCACCGCGCCGTTTTCTTTCGCCAGAGGCGGAATCAGGCAGGCCGGCATGATTTCCCCGGTTGTGCCGATTACCAGAAAAACATCCGCTAATTTCGCCTCCATAAAGGATTTTGAATTCGCAGGCTCCGGAATCGGTTCGCCGAAAAAGACGAAATCAGGTTTCAGCAAGCCGCCACAGCTTTTGCATTCAGGAGGAAGGACAGTTAAATCTATTTCCAAAAAATGATATTTTTCCGAACACTTCACACAGACAAGGTTCTGTGAGGAGCCGTGAAATTCGTAAACCTCTTGATTGCCTGCTTTCTGATGGAGGTTGTCGATATTCTGAGTGATGACTGCCTGCAGCAAGCCTTTCTGTCCCATGATCGCCAGGGCATGATGAGCGGCATTCGGTTTTGCTTTGCCGAAACAGTCGTAAAAAATTTCCTTGATTAATTCCCATGACTTTTTCGAGTTTTTGTAGAAAAAATCAATCTCGATAAATGTCGGATCGTATTTATTCCATAAACCATTTTTGCCGCGAAAAGGCGGAATACCGCTCTCCACGGAGATTCCAGCTCCTGTAAAAGCGACAACTCTATGGGCTCTTTTGATGATTCTCGCTGCCTGGTCGTACATTTTCCGAAATTTTCTTCCTTGCAAAATCGTTTGTAATCCGGATTATTCGCAAAAATTGACTTTGTTACTATTCCCAGACTGGGCGAGGCCGGAAAATACATCCGTGTCCCTTCAGGCAGCGATGGCTCGGACCTTTGGCGAATAATCCAGGTTAAATTGAGCGCTCTCCACAAGAGAAAATTTCGAGAAATCGCCGCCTCGTCCCTTAAATCAACTTTCAGTGTTTACCGATTGATTGTCCCTTCGCAGGAAAGCGAAATAGCCTGTCGTGGCAGGCTCTGCACCCATTTCTCTCAGTAGCAGGGCGATCTGTCCCCTGTGGTATTGGGAATGGGTAAAAAGCACTATCAGGAGATCTCTTACAGTCACTTCAAACGTTTTGCCATCGTGGGTCTTAAGCGGAAAATGCGCATCCAGGCCATTTTCATCCAGACTGCTGAAAAATCTTTGCCAGCGTTTGGATAAGATTTCTGCAAGCTGCCGGCATTCCTCGAAATCAAGCTCAGGCCACCAATTTTCTTTCCACTCCTCTTTCCCCTCCAGGAGGTCGAGCCGGAAGAGGTGGGATTGGAGAAGATGGGCGAAAAGCTTGAGAGGCCGATCCGCAGACTCGAATACAGGCTCAAGAGAGGTGATAACCTCATGGTTAGCCCAGTGTTCGAACTCACTCAATCTTTCGAAAAAACTTTTTTCCTGCATCTTATCCCTCTCAAGTTTTGAAGGTTATCGTACATGATAAGAGAGATTTTTCTTTTCTAAGTCTGTCTTTATTTATAAACAGCGTTGGTTATCAAACATCGGATTTGCCCCTTGAAGCTCTGATTATTGATGCGCTGATCTTCCCGCTGTGCAGTTCAGAAGTATATTTTTACATAGAAACATCATCGAGCGGAATTTTTACGACTATTTCATGTTGTCAGTTAAATTGCAGGTTTGTCAAGCTCCGCTGTGATCCTGGATTTTGTCTCCTCAGGATCGAGGTGCTGGATCGAGCGTATACCCAGTTTGCGCGCTGTCTCTACATTGGCTGCCAGATCATCGATAAAAAGGCACTCATCGGCTGCCAGGCCGAGCTTTGCCAGGGCGCGTTCAAAAAAGGCGCTCTCGGGTTTCAGAGCTCCAAGCTCGTAAGATATGGCATCGCCGTGAAAAAAAAGAAGGCTTGGAAAAAGAGTATAGAGCACAGGTATGTGGAGCGGGTTAGCGTTGGATAGAAAGTATACTTTGAACTCGCGTGATAAAGTCCTGCCGAATGTGATCATCGGCTCGATCTCGATAAAATATTTAGCCCAGATAATACCGAAATGGCGGAAAGAAATCCGGCAGCCGCTGGCTAATAAAAAGTGTTCGTAGTACTGCCAGGGAGTCATTTCTCCCCTTTCCATCTTAGGCTGAATCTGAGGGATAAAAACACGCTCTTTGGTGAACTTTTCAGGCGGAATCGTCTCACTGTAGAAGGCGAATTCCCTGGCTGTGGCTTCCGGGTCGCCTAAAACCATGACTGAACCGATATCGAAAAGTATATTTTTAATTTTTTTTCTCTTTTGAATCATTGACGATAAAGAAAAGGTTCACCAGTGATCAAGGCTGAATTTTTTCGAAGAATCGCTAAATTTCTAGCCAAAAATATTTGAAATTTTTTTTATCTAACCACTAAGACAAAAAGACACAAAGAGGAATGTATATTTATTTTTGTACTTTGTTGCTATCATTGGTTGAATTATGAAAAACCAAGATTCAATAAAGCCAATAAAAACCGATTCCCCCTGAGGTTAATCTAGTTGCACGGCAAATTGTAGACGCCGCATTCTGCGTACATTCCAACCTGGGACCCGGTCTGCTGGAAAGCCTCTATGAATATTGCCTGGCGTATGAACTTATGAAACGAAAGCTAAGGATTTCTCAACAGCTTTCCTTACCTGTGCTTTACAATGGCCAGCAGTTGGATTCAGGTTTAAGATTAGATTTTCTTGTTAAGGAATGCGTGATAGTCGAGCTGAAAGCCGTGGAAAGACTTCTGCCCTTACACCGCGCTCAAATCCTGACATATTTAAAACTTACAGGATACCGCCTGGGTTCGTTGATCAATTTCAATGTCCCGGTTATCAAAAATGGTATCAAACGAATAGTTTTATAAGCCCTTTGTGTCTTAGTGTCTTTGTGGTTAAAAATGTAAGAGATATTCTCTTAGAGTGAATTTGTAAAAATCTAATATATTTTTAACTTATTCCTTTGTAAAGGGAACGCACCGTTTAAGCCTTCGGATTCAAACATTTTGCAATCATTGCAGCGTATAAAATGCGGTAATTTTATGAGTGCCATGCCCTATGGCTTTACTGTGCGATTGAGCGCTGTTGATCAGACAACAATTTGTCAACCCGCATATTTCTGTGACAGATCCGACCTTAGAAACTATCTTCATTTTCAGTGTTTAAAGACAACAAATCGGGTTAAATTATAAGGCCTGCGCTTGACCTTAAGATCATAAGGCTGTATTCTGTTTGCTATCAGTTTAAAGGATAAAACCTTGGATCTCTGGATAACGATAGTCAAGGTTTTCCCCCGGACCTATACATACCGCATCCTGACTGATTTCTGGGAACTGCTCTCGGAGCTTTATCCCTATCTATTAGCCGGTATTCTGATAGTGGCTCTTCTCGAGCGCCAGCTTCCCAGGATGGCCGGTCTGCGTTTTCTCAGGTCCCAGGGGACAGCGAACATTCTGGCCGCCACAGTGCTCGGCATGGCGGCCCCGCTCTCGGTTTATATGGCCGTGCCCATGACAGCGGCCCTGATTGCCTCCGGGATTCCACCTTGCGTGGCTGTGGCTTTTCTTTTTGCCTGTCCGCTGATCGATCCAAACCTGCTTATTCTCACGTATGGGGCTCTGGGCTGGCAGATGGCTCTGGCCCGGGTCCTGGCCGCTTTTGCACTGGGGTTCGGCGCAGGCCTGATATCCAGAAAACTTGCCCACCGCCTTCCCCTGAAGCCTGATATTAATCTCATTTCGATCCCGGAACGGCATGCTGGAGGCTTGAAACAGCGCAGTTTCAGCCGTATCCTCTGGCGCCGGGGCCTCTTTATCGTCAGGATTTTCAGTGTGAGCCTTCTGTTAAGCGCTGCGATCAAGGCCCTGGTTTCTCCCCAGTATGTGCGCTCCCTGTTCGGTGACTCGAGCCAGTTTTCGGTCCTGCTCGCTATTGGCCTGGGCATACCTTTTTACCAGTGCGGCGGCGCCTCGATCCCGATCATGCAGGCGCTTTACAAGCTGGGGATGAGCAGAGGGGCGATACTGGCTTTTTTCATCTCAGGACCGGCCACCAAAATTCCGGCCCTCTATGCTTTCGCTGAGGGTTACGGCTGGCGGTTCCTGCTCCTCTTTCTCTTATACACCCTTGCCGGAGCTTTTGCAGCCGGTGTTATTTTTAACATGATCAAATTATAGTTGAAGCAAATCTATCAGTTAAACACTGCGATGATCCATTTCGACCAAGACAGATTTGCCCAGGCCGCCAGCTCCTTTCTGACCCGCTTCGGGCTGCCCGGAACAATGACCTGCAATCCGGAAGCCTTGAGAGAGATTTTCCGGGCTTTCAGCCACCTGCCCTACGAAAACCTCTCAAAAATCCTCCGCCTGCCCGAGACCGGGAAAGTGTCCCCCCCGTTATTCCGGACACCGGAAGAAGTCCTGGAGGGTTATCTTGCAGACCGGCTCGGGGGAACGTGCTTTTCGCTCACCCAGTGCCTTTGTTCCCTGCTCTCGTGGTGCGGATTCGAGGCCCACCGGGTATTCGGCGACATGCGCCACGGGAGGAACATTCACTGCGCTGTGGTGGTCTGTCTGGGTAAAGAGAAATACCTCTGCGATGCCGGGTACCTGCTGCCTGAGCCGGTACTCATGACGCCCGGGGGCAAATCCGTGCTCAAAAGTGCGCTCTATACTTATCTCCTTGAGGCCGACAGCGCGGACAGTGAGGCCTACAACCTTTACACCAGCTCGCACCGGGATGAGCTCAAGTGGCGCTACCGGATCCGCGACCGGACGGCCAGCGACCGCGAGTTCGAATATCGCTGGCGCCTGACTTTCAAGGCTCCGATGATGCGGCAGATCGTGCTGACACGCTCCTTAGAGGAAGGCCAGGTTTATATCCACCAGCATCATTTGCGCCTGAACCTCCCGCAGGGTAAAAGAAACCTCAATATCCGCTCCTCGATGACTGAAAAGATAGAAGAGCTGTTCGGCATCCACCCCGCGATTCTGGAAAAGGCCCTGATCCGGATAGAACAGGGAGAGCGCGAGCAGGTGAGGCTTACATGAAAAACACTCCACCGGCCAAATACCGTATCGATCCCGTAAAACTCTTCGCAGCGATTCTTTACCGGGATGAAGAGCCGCTGGTAAAGGCAAGAGAGCTTCTTGTCAAGAGATTCGGGCCTGAGGACTATGTATCAGGCCCGGTGCTGTTCGACCACACCAGCTTTTATGAAACCGAGATGGGTGCTTCGCTTTACCGCATTTTTATCTCCTACCAGAGGCTCGTGATGCCTGGCGAGCTCGTAGCAGCCAAGCTCAAAGCCGCTGCAATCGAGACCGAGCTGGAAAGCCCGCCGGGCCGCCGCCAGGTGAATATCGACCCTGGAACCCTGGATTACCAGAAAGTGGTGCTCGCCTCGTTCAAGTACCAGGGCCAGAAAATCTATCTCGACCAGGGCGTGTGGGCTGACCTCACCCTTTACTACCGCAAAGGTGGCTGGGCGGTTTTCGAGTGGACTTTCCCGGATTTCAAGGCCGGGATTTATGACCGGACCCTGCTCGAGATACGCCGGATCTATAAAACCCAGCGCATGGAAATGTCAGCGCCTTGAAAGAATGTAATGGATGCCGGGAGAAAACCGTTGACAAGTACTTCAGGCCTTAGGTAACTTAATATTAAGGGTTTCGAGCTTCTGACAGCCCGCAGCACAGGTATCCGGGCAGTGACGGTTTTAAGTTGCTTGCACCTGCATGGTCAATAAATTCCAAGACAGCCAACCTTACCCTCTCAGGCGGAGGTCCCAGATGGAGATAAAAAAAGCAGTGATCCCGGTGGCCGGCCACGGCACGCGGCTCTTGCCGGCAACCAAAAGCCAGCCCAAGGAGATGCTTCCGGTAGGCAGAAAGCCCGTGGTCCAGTACGTTGTCGAAGAGCTCGAGGCCGCGGGTCTGAAACAGATCCTCTTTGTCACCGGCAGACAGAAACGCTCGATTGAAGACCATTTCGACAAGGACATGAACCTGCTCAAGGAGCTCCATCAAAGCGGGAAAAAGAGCATTATCGAGGAGATGAAATACCAGGAGATCAATGTTAGTTTTTACTATGTGCGCCAGAGCGAACAAAAGGGACTGGCCGATGCGGTAAGCCTGGCCCGGGATTTTATGGAAGAAGATCACTTTGTGTGCGCCCTGGGAGACTCGATAATCAGCAACTCCCGTGTCAAGGACAATCTGCTCAAAAGGATGATCGAGGCTCATAAAAAGAACAATGCCGCCTGTACCCTGGCTATCGAAAAGATACCGCGGGAGGAGACTTATCGTTACGGCATTGTCAAGGTTAAAAAGGAGCAGGAAAAGGGAGTCTACGCTGTGGAAAGCCTGGTGGAAAAGCCTAATATCGAGGATTCTCCGTCAGACCTGGCGATTGCCGCCCGCTACGTGTTCTCGCCCGAAATCTTCCAGGCCATCGATATGACCCTGCCGGATAAGGCAAAAGAGTTTCAGCTTACAGACTCGATCAGCCTGCTGATCAAAAAAGGCGCCCCGGTGTTTGCCGTTCTTCTCCGGGAGAACGAACAGCGCTACGATATCGGCAACTACGAGAGCTATTTCAAAGCTTTTGTCGATTTCGCCCTGCAGGATGAAAAGTACGGGCACATGCTGCGCCATTACCTGGCGAGGAAGTTATGATCGAGGCTTCGGCCCCAGCCAGAGCGGGAATTATCGGCAATCCCACGGATGGTTACGGCGGCAGCCTCATTTCCTGCACCCTGAGCTGCCGGGCAAAAGCACGCATTTCCGCCGCCAGACACCTCGAGCTGGCTTTCGCCGGACAGGAAACAGTCATCCGGGATGAAGCGGGGCTCCGGCTCGACGGCGGCGTTTTCGATATTGCCAAGAGCGTTATCCGCTACCTGCGCCTGGCCGATAAGCGCTTCCGCCTCGAGGGGGAGAGCGATATCCCCTACCGCAGCGGCTTGGCAGGATCAACTGCCATGCTGGCCGCCGCATTCGGGGCAGTCTGCGCCTTCCACGGCCTCAAGATGAACCGCTACCAGCTTGCTGAAACTATCCGCTATATCGAGCTCAATTACATGGATATCCAGTGCGGCTACCAGGACCAGTACATGACTGTGTTCGGCGGCCTGAACTATATCGATTTCCGCACCAAGGAGATTTACCGCGATCCGGAAGAGGAGGTTTACGCAACTGTGGAGCCGCTGGCTGATTTTGTCGAGAAGCTGCCCCTGGTAGTGATCCATACCGGGGTTCAAAGGATCTCAGGCAATGTGCTGAAACCGATCCGTGAGCGCTGGGCTGACGGGGACCCGGCAGTGATTGAGGGATACCAGGAGATCGCCGAGCTGGCAAGACTGGGGAAAAAGGCGCTGATGCGTGGAGACTGGGAAACCCTGGGCAGCCTGATGAACCGCAATCACGAGATACAGAAAGAACTCGGGGCCTCGGGGAAGGTGAACGACCGTTTTATCGGGCTGGCCCTGGAAAAAGGGGCCCTGGGCGCCAAACTCGCCGGGGCTGGAGGCGGGGGAACCATTATCGCCTTGCACCACGAGCCGCAGAAGCTGATCCAAGCCTTCCGGAAAGAGGGAAACCCCACCATACTGACTCTCGATCCCCAGCCCGGGCTTACAGTCATGGAAACCGCATGAGAGAGAGATCCTGCCGCCTGGCCTGGGAAACAAGATCTTAAGCTGCCTCCGGATCAGAGCAAAGACGAAAAAGACAGCCAGACTTTGCGGCGGCGCGGCCCGTCAAACTCCGCAAAATAAATCCCCTGCCAGGTGCCGAGCCTTAATATCTCGCCTTCCACAACCACAGTTTCGCTGCAGCCGAGCAGGCTCGACTTGATATGGGCCGCGCTGTTTCCCTCGCCGTGCCTGTAGCTGGGGCTGCCGAAAGGAATGACCGTATCGATCATTGTCAGAATGTCGTGTGCCACATCTGGGTCAGCGTTCTCATTGATTGTCACCGCCGCGGTGGTATGGGGCACAAAGATCGTGCAGAGGGCGTCCTCGAGCCCCGCTTCGCGCACCGCACTTTCAACTTGGGCGGTTATATCCACCAACTCGGTGCGCCGCCTGGTTTCCACACTGATTTGTTTCAATGCCTTCCTCCCCTGAATGTGTGTTTATATCAAAAGGTAAATTTCAGAGCATAATAGCCTTGGAGCGTAAGGGGTGTCAAGAATATAAAAACCCGCCTCACTATTCATAAATGAAGCGGGTTTAAAAGGCTGAAGTATTTTATATCAAGACCCTCAGGCCGCTCTGGTGGCCGGTCTGGTTATCCGGGCTTTCCTTTTTGACTCATGTATTGTGCGCATCGTACCACGATAGGGTGTCCTGGAAATTATCTTATTTCTATTGCTGCCATAGGTCACTGTCGGTACTTTTTTCTTCCCGTTATCTGTCTCCTCACTCATCTGTCTGACATAGACAACCTGCTCGCCCCGACCGAGCTCACGCAGCGAAAAAACCCAGATGCCGATATAACCGAACCCCACAATGCCGCTGAACACACCGAAATACACAGGATCCGAAAGGTAGTGTAAAAGAGATAACAACATGACGGCCTCCTTGCCTTATCGCCCGAATTCCATTACGGGTCGTTCCGAAAACTACAGACTACTGCGAAACTCTCTACAATTTAAATCGGCTGTTCCGGCAAAGAGGTTTAATTTTTTCTCGATCAGGATTGCGGTTTTACATTTAACCCCCGACGAGCCAAGGGATTCCCAGGCTCAAGACCCGGGGGCGCGAGAGGTCTTTTCAGGTCCCTGCTCACTGAGTAAAAATTTGTCAAACAAACAGTCATGCCCCCGGCGCTGGCACAAAGGGACAAAGGCACAAAGAGACAAAGGCACAAAGAGACAAAGACACAAAGGCATTGATTAGAAGCATTTTAAATCCTTCTTGATCGAGCGTCTGTACGATTTAAACTGCAAGAACATTTATCTCATATCTCATCAATTTACCACATGCTTGACAAGTGCCGGCCGGGAGTATCATTATTACCCGCATGGGTTTTATCCGGACGTATTATCTTTCTATTCAGTTGTTTTCTATCCTTTGGGCGCGAAGCTTTTCCTTTCAAGGCCCAAAACTATTTGGAATCAAATAATCTATTAAGGGGCAAAGGCCATGAAACGCCTTCAAATAAAGCAAATCCTCTCCATGGAAGAAGCCGGCTCACACCTAACCACAGCCGGTTGGGTGCGCTCGGTGAGACAGGCCCAGAACGTGTCTTTCATAGACCTGACAGACGGCAGCTCCATAGCCGGCCTCCAGGTGGTTGTGGAGCAATCCACCGAAGGGTCCGAGATCCTGGACAATATCCATACCGGCTGCTCGCTTATGGCCGAGGGCCAGCTTGTCGAAAGCCCGGGCAAGGGGCAGCGCTATGAGCTGAAAGCCGGGAAAATCAAGCTTCTGGGTGAAGCGGACCCGGCGACTTTCCCGATCCAGAAAAAAAAGCACACCCTGGAGTTCCTGCGCCAGAAAGCTCACCTGCGCGTGCGCACCAACACTTTCGCCTCGGTTTTCCGCCTGCGGAGCTATCTCTCGCACGGGATACACGACTTTTTCCAGCGCAAGGGCTTTTTCTATATCCATACGCCGCTGATCACCACCAGTGACTGCGAGGGCGCAGGAGAGATGTTCCAGGTTTCAGCGCCGAGCGAGAAAGATTTTTTCGGCCGCCCGGCGTATCTGACTGTGAGCGGCCAGCTCGAGGCGGAGCTCCTGGCTCTGGGCCTGAGCGAAGTCTACACTTTCGGGCCGACTTTCAGGGCCGAAAACTCCAACACCCCCCGTCACCTCTCCGAGTTCTGGATGGTCGAGCCTGAGATGGCTTTCTACGACTCGGTTGACAACATGGACCTGGCAGAGGAGTTCCTGAAAGCGATTCTCGTTTATATGCTCGAACATGCGGGCGAAGACCTGCAGTTCATGGAGCGCTGGTACCAGCCGGGGCTCCTGGGTCAGCTCGAGACGATAATCAAAAAGCCGTTCGAGCGCTTGAGCTACACAGAGGCAATCGAGCTGCTCGGCGCAAGCGGGAAGAAATTCGAGTTCCCCTGCGACTGGGGCTCGGACATCCAGACCGAGCACGAGCGCTATCTCACCGAGGAAAAAATCCGGGGGCCGGTAATTGTTTATGATTATCCGGCCAAAATAAAACCGTTCTACATGCGGCTTAACGATGACGGTGAGACAGTGGGGGCAATGGATGTGCTTTTCCCGAGGATCGGCGAGATAATCGGCGGCAGCCAGCGCGAGGAAAGGCTCGATGTGCTGAGCCGTCGTATCCGCAAGTTCGGGCTTCCAGAGGAGTCATACTGGTGGTATCTCGATACCAGGCGTTTCGGCACTGCAATCCACAGCGGTTTCGGGCTCGGGCTTGAGAGGACCCTGCTTTTCCTGTCCGGGATGTCCAATATCCGGGACGTGATTCCATTTCCCCGCACTCCGGGCAATGCCGAGTTCTGACACGCAGGCCGCACTCGCTGGATAGATATGCGCTAAATTGCAGGTGGATCGCTTTGAGGAGAGAAAACAAGAAAAAATCCAGGCAGGATAAACTGATAGTGCGCAACCTGGACCGCACGGTTCCGATAGAGGTTTATTCAAAAC
>DATKXY010000214.1:0-25311 GCA_035528795.1 archaeon
TTGCTTCTCAGGCTTTTGGGAGTTAAAAAATCAGAGCGGGAGAATATTTTTACCCGTAAAAATATCCAGCGGGTACTTATCGAAAATGAGCACGCAGGTGTTCTAGATGCCGATGAGAGAGATTACATCTCCGGAGTGTTTGATTTCAGCGAGAATACAGTGCGTGAGGTCATGACTCCCCGCACCGAAATAGTGGCGATACAGAAAGGGTCTACAATGGATGAGATAGCCGCCCAGGTAACTGAGAGTAACTATTCCCGAATACCGATTTATGAGGAATCGCTGGATCATATTATCGGCATAGTCCACATCATGGATCTGCTGATCCATCCAAACAATGAGGAACCGATAATCCACCCGGTGATTTTTACCCCTGAAACACGGAAATGCGACAACCTCTTTAGTGAGATGCGCCAGAAGAAGTGCCACCTCGCTGTGGTTCTCGACGAGTACGGAGGCACGGCGGGAATAGTGTCCCTGGAAGACTTGCTGGAAGAGCTGGTGGGTGATATCCACGATGTGCACGATGCAAAGGGATCGCTGGTCAAGATCGGATTGGACCGCAGCATAATCGTGGATGGAAAGACCCGCTTGGAAGAGCTGGAGGGTAAGATCGATTTGCCCGCTACCGATTATGAGGTGGAAACTATAGCCGGTCTCCTGGTCTCGGAACTGGGGCGGATTCCTGAAGCTGGCGAGAGGTTCCAGTTGGGTTCGTTGAGGATTACCGTGCTGGAGGCCACTTCTAAGCGGGTCGAACGGTTGAGGCTTAAACAAATGGAGCCGCTGAAAGAGGATGGAGACCTCGATGGGGGAGAGATTCAGACAATTGGCGAAACAAAGGAATAGACCTGACTTTTGTCTCTGAATTGATAACTCTGCCGGCTTTTTTAGTATGGGCAGATTAGCATGGCCTTTAATCCTTTAAAAATACTACGTGGGTCGTATGGCGATAACTTTGGATGAAATAAAAGAATTGCTCTCTCGAGGGGATGCCGGGATGAATGAATTGCTCGAGATCATAAAGACGATTCACCCGGCGGACCTGGCTGATATTGTCGAGCAGATGGATGAGGATGAACGTAAAGCATTTTTCAATCTTTTGCCGCCTGAAATCGCTTCGGAAATCCTTACCGAGACGCGAGAGGAAGACCAGGAAGAAGTGATTAAGGGTCTGGATGACGAGACTATCCACGAGGTTTTCGAAGAACTGAGCGATGATGACGCTACCGACATAGTGCAGGAGCTATCCGAAGAGGAGGCCGAGCGCGTCCTGCGGGTTATCCATCCCGAAGACCGCGAGGATATCCAGACTCTGATGAAATATGAGGAGGATACCGCGGGCGGCGTGATGACCGCGGAACTGGTTTCTGTGGATATGAGCATGTCCGCAGCCGAGGCGATCGGAAAGGTGAGAGAGCAAGGCAGGGAGATTCGTTTTTTCACGGTTTACGTGGTTGACAAAAAGAGTGTGCTCCGCGGAACCCTATCCGTCCAGCAATTGATTCTGGCGGATCCGAAGATTCATATCTCGGAAATAATGGATACCGACCTACTGAGCGTGCCACCGGAAATGGACCAGGAGGAAGTAGCCAGACTCATGTCACGCTATAACGTGGTTTCGATCCCGGTGGTGGATAAGAGCGGCGTCTTGATCGGCCGGGTGACAGTGGATGATGTGATCGATATCCTGGAAGAAGAGGCGACTGAGGACCTGTTCCGGATGAGCGGTGTGGATGAGGATGAAAGTATCGAGAGGGTGGGAGTGTTTCATTCGGTGCGCAGCAGGCTCCCCTGGCTGTGTCTCAATCTGTGTTTCATTTTCATTGCCTCGCAGGTAATTGGCCTGTTTATCAAAGTGCTTGAGAAGGTGGTGGTGCTGGCTATGTTTTTACCTGTGGTAGCAGGCATCGGCGGCAATACCTCGACCCAGAGCCTGGCTGTTACTCTGCGGAGATTGATTCTCGATGGGGCCCTTAAAGGCCGGAAACGAAGAGTGGTCTTGCACGAAGCTACGGTCGCACTATTGAATGGTCTGGTGATCAGCCTGATCATTTTTGCAGTGGCCTATTTGATTCAGAAAAACAGCTATCTGGCGCTGATCGTAGGCTGCGCAGCCTGGATCTCGATGACTCTTGCCGGTTTTATGGGCGCCTTTATCCCGATCGCCTTGAAAGCTCTCGGCTTCGACCCGACTGTCTCATCGACCGTTATCACCAACCTCACTGATATTATCAGCTTTTTTCTCCTGCTTGGTTTAAGTGCTTTATTACTATTAGGTTAGATGTTTAATCCCGTGAATTAAAACCATGGATCCAGTCCGCCAAAGCGCTATCGTGCTGGGGGGAGTCGACTACAGCGATTCAAGCCGGGTGGTATGGATTCTCACCCCGGAGTTCGGGCGGCAGTCGTTGATGGTCAAAGGCGCCCACAGAGCCAAAAGCAAATTTTTAGGGAGCCTTGAAACCTTTAACCTGGTCCGGGTGATTTACCGCAAAACCGGCCGCGGCACGCTTTATACCCTGCGGGAAGTGGATGTGGAGGATCATTTCGGCGGTATCCGCAAAAGCCTCGAAGCCTTTTGGGCCGCCTCTCGGGCCGTGGAACTCGTCAAGGCGGTAAGCTCGGAGGACCAGGAAAGTGAAGATCTGTTCGAGCTTTTGAAATCTTTCCTGACTTTCGCCAACAATTGCGGCGAAAAGATTGAGCTGTTAAAACCTTTGCTGGCTGCCTTCCGCTGGCGCCTGGTCAGCCTCTTTGGGATGGCGCCCCAGCTTGTGGAATGTGTCCGCTGCAGGAGTAAACTCACCCGCAGAGAAAGGTACAGCTTCCTGCTGGTCGAGGGGGGAGTTTTATGCCAGGAATGTGACTCTTCCGCTCCAAATCCCGGCAGCTCCCGCAGTGCCGGGCTCAGTTACCAGGCCATGCGCTTCGTTTATCGCAGTTCGAGGAGTTTTCCCTCGTCTCCGGACGACACGGTTTCTCTGTCGCCGGCCGATTTCAGGGAGCTGGAAAGTCTTTCGCAGAGATACCTGACTTATCATTTGGGAGACAATCCGGCTTTTAATACAGACAAAATGGCCTGGCCGCTCGCGGAAGGAAAAAACAGTGGGGGATGAAAAATGCTGGAAGGAAAGCACCCCCCCTTTTGCCTGGGGTAAAATCTCTGCTCGTAAGGTATCATTCAAAGCATAGATTGATGGAGGCGGCTTGATGTATCCAAGATGGAGCCCGGTGCAGATATCAGCTCTGGTCGCCCGGCATTATCGCACTATCGTTTTCGCCCTGGTTCTGGTCAATACAGCCCTGATTGTATTCCTGTTGGTCTATATCTGGACTTACGGTCTGGACTTGAGAAACACCCGCAAGCTGATCCAGGGGAGCGCTTCTGGAGAGATTGCAGAACAGCGGGTGCCTGATATCACAGTGGTGGTGGATAACCTGGTTGTCTGGAGCAAGCCTGGAGGCGCAAAATCCGGCGGGGTAAGCCGCGGCGTGCTCGAAAGGGGGAACGTGGCTCCAGTATTAGACAGTGTGGAACAAGACGGTGAGCTGTGGTTCGAGGTGGCTCTCAAGGGCAGGGCGGGCTGGGTGCCGGCAAAAAGTGTCAGGTTTATCGACCTGCCGCGCTGATTGCCGGATAATTCTTATCTGTCAATCCAGTCCGGACTTTACTAACCCGGAAAATTCATAAAAATTTTCCATTCCCGCTTTTCGTAGGGGTGCACCTGCGTGTGCGCCCGATTACCATCGAAAAATTACCGAACGACGGGCGGACACATAGGTCCGCCCCGACAAGTTTTTTGGTAATTTGTAAATAATACGGGCTAAGAGTAACCAGGATTATTCACAAGTTTGCCGGATGATTTGCTTAAGATATTGTCGGGTTTAACGTTACCTGAATCTCTTTTAAAATCCCCCCTGGCCCCCCTTTGGTAAAGGGGGGAAGCCGCCCTCCCCCTTGGAAAAAGGGGGATCGAGGGGGATTTGGAAGAAAATACTCCCTAGGCGGAAACGATACTTTTCTAATCGCCTGCAAAAGCCTCTCACTCATTCTGCACGTGAATATACAGTACGGCATGGCCGCTGAAAGGAGCGGTGAAAGTCTTTTCGGCGCCCCCGTTCTCAGTCCAGATATCCGTGGCAGCGCCAAACCCCGGGTCGAACCATTCCACCACCAGCGGTCCCTCGGTGGAAGAGAGATCAACAGTCACGCTGCCTCCCGCAGGAAGATAAACCAGGTACTCCGCACGATTCGGCTCAAGGCTGGCCAGACAGTAGCCTGTCGAAGCCAGCTCGTTATGCGGAGTCATCTCTGCAAGGTTGATCTTCCTGGCAAAGGTGAGTGCGTAGCCCATATTCTTGCGGATCGCTTCCCAACGTGGATCGACAGGACGTTTGTCAAGCAAAGACGGATAACGATAGAGCGGCTCCATTGGATCCATGAAAACAGGGTTCAGCCCCCTGAGGAAAGATTTCCAGACCCAGCCTGCATTGCCTCCTATGCCCCACAGATGGTCGGTGTCGGAAAGAATGACCTTGCTCCCGTCCGCTGCCGGAGGGTCTGTTCTGTACAACTGGCCTTCGCCTGGATTGGGCGATACAGCCTCCGCAGGGCTTGCAAAAAGGCTCTCGTTTTTCCCGTCTGAATACTGAAATGTCATCACCACCGGATGCTGCTGAGCCTTTGTTTTTTCATACTCGTGGATATAATTAATCATTGCGTAGTGCCATTCTGTGGATTCTTTGTGGCTTTCGTTGCTTATTTCGTAAAGCACATTGTCCAGGTCATTCACCGTGTCCACCACTTTCCTGATATAAGCTTTTTGCAGCTCGGTGATCTCGGGAATTGCCAGGGCGTGGGTCTCCTCGCCCTCGCCGTTTCGGTTAAGGTCTCCGTCAATGCCGTTAATGTTGTTCTCCCGGTTGTAAGGATGTCCCCACCAGGGATTTCCCTGGGTCGTATCCGCCGGATTGCCTTTCCTTTGGATGCTCCAGCCCTGAAACATCATCACCATCACATAGACGCCGCGCTCCTTGGCTGCAGCGATCCTGGCGCGCAGACGGTCGAAATAGACCTGGTTGAAACGCTCGAGATCGAATTTCGGCAGGCTGTCCAGGGCCAGGCCGGGACCTGTCCGGCAATAGGGATGGGGAGGGCCGAACAACACTTTCACCGAATCATCCGCCCAGCAGGCCCATGCTGCATGCTCCCAGGACCAGAGGCGCATAAAGTTGTGGTTGTAGCGCTTGAGAAAATCAAGGTAAGCCTCGAAGTCGAAAGGCTCGGTGTACTTGTTTTCCGAGATCTCCTGCAGGTTCGACCAGGTGTGGGACCCGGTAAGATAGATCGCTTTCCCGCTGTTGTCGGTGAAATACCTGGGGTTGGAGGGATGGACTCTCAAGGGATTCGGGCTTGTATCGAGCTTTTGGACCTCAAAAGTGCAGCAAACGAAAAAGAGCGCCAGAACCAGGGAGATGTTTTTCATGATCGCATGCGATAGATTAATCATTTACCTTATCCCTCCTGCACGATGTGGTGAGACTTGATCACTTAAAGATTCCAGGAAATGCTTATACTCTTTTTCACCGGTTGACAAGAATTAACAATAGCGGGGCAGGGAAGCGGGAAGCTC
Organism: archaeon; assembly: GCA_035528795.1. Classification (GTDB taxonomy): domain Bacteria; phylum Gemmatimonadota; class Glassbacteria; order GWA2-58-10; family GWA2-58-10; genus DATKXY01. The sequence continues at coordinate 5,637 of DATKXY010000214.1, forward strand.
CTTTAGTGCTTGGAAAAAAGCCGGTTAGCTCACTCTTTGGACATTTCCCGGAAGGTTCAATGTATCAATCTTCTGAACTCGCCGCAGCCAGCGGGGGATCGTTCATTTCGCCGTTTTCATTTTTCGCCAGCGGGGGCCTGTACTGGCTGTCTATGCGCTCGAGCCTTTTAACCATCTCATCCCGGTAGGCGGCGTAGCGGTTAAAGATTGACTTGTGGATCGGGTCTCCGGCAGGTATATCCACTGTGAGGGGGTTTACCGGCTGGCTGTTTTTGTAGAAGCGGAAATCCAGGTGCGGGCCGGTAGCCAGTCCAGAGGAGCCTACATAGCCGATCACGTGTCCCTGGGTGACATAGCTTCCCACTTTGATATTACTGGAGTACCTGGAAAGGTGGCCGTAGGAGGTGGCAAACATCCCGTTGTGCTTGATCACGATATACCTGCCGAAACCGCCGTTCCAGCCGCGGTGGGTGATCCGCCCATCGCCGAGAGCCAGAACCGGCGTGCCGGTAGGAGCGGCGTAATCCACTCCCAGGTGGGGCCGGAAGATCTTGAGTATGGGATGAAACCTGCTGTGGCTGAACCGGCTCGAGATGCGCGGCATGTATGTGAAAGGCGAGCGCAGAAACTTGCGGCGCAGGCTGGCGCCGGCAAGATCGAAATAGTCGGTCTTGCCATTCAGGTTGGCAAAGCGGATGGCCCAGAAATCTTTAGCCCCGTTCCTGAAAACGGCGGCCACAATTCTCTCGACTTTTTTTGTTCCTTTGGGATGTATTTTTTCCTCGTAAATCAATTTAAATGTGTCGCCTTTGCGGATGTCATTGTGGAAATCTATTTGCCAGGCATAGATCTCGCTCAATTTAAGAGCGAGTTCCGGCATGCCGCACACATCCACTACAGTCTGGTAAAGGGAACTCTCGATCGAGCCGGAGAGTTCGCGCTCGACTGTCTGATAAACCGTCTCTTCGAGACCGGCTTTCCAGCTCAAGGAGTCGCATGCTTCCAGCACCAGAGTGCGGTCTTCATTGATCTCGTACTCGACACTCTCCAGTGTGCTGTCGGTGAAAGTGAACTTAAAAGATCGCCCTGCCGTCACCTGGTTGAGGTTGTGCACCGGGCGTGCCGCCTCGAGCATTGCAAGCATCTGTACGCGCTCGATTCCGTTGCGCAGGGAAACTGTTTCGAAAGTATCTCCCTTTTTGACCTTATCCTCGGTGCATAATTTCTCCGGGGTTGTTATTTCTTCAGACAGGGATGCAATGTCGGTTTCTTCATCGGGGTTCCCGTAGGCAGCCGGAAAGGAGTGAGAGAGGTGGGGTAATTTATTCTCCAAAAAGGAGAAGCCTGCAGACCATATTACTATCCAGGCCATAAAGACGATGAAGCTGACGGATATTACCGCCAGGGTCAGCCGCGGCGGGCATTTTTTTTCTTTGTTCCTGGCTAACTTGAGACGCCGGTGATGCGGATAGAAATCCTTCAGATCTTTATTCATTTGAGCTGGTGGATAAAATGGAAAAAAATAAACCAGGCATTAAGAGCGAAGATGTCAAAAGACAAAATTGATTCTCGGAAAAATAATTTTTTTGACAAGTAAAATCAAGCCTTTAGAAAAAAATATTTAATTCATGCTATTTGTCTCAAGTAGGTTTTACGCACCTTTTCAAAGAATTCGAGGGCCAGCGGTGTCCGGTAATCCGGATAAGTCCAATCGAGCGGCTGGAGTTTTCCCTGGTGATAACGCAGTGTAACCTCGGCAAATACCCGTCTGCCAAGGGCAATCCGGTGTGAATAATTTTTTGTCGAGGCGAGCACCAGTTTTGCATCCGCCCAGTAGCCGGGATCAATATTTACCCGGCGGCCCCCGCCAGGATTGCGCTGTGTTCTTTCACAGGCCGCCGTGCGCCTTTTGAGCCAGACCAGATACTCAGGGGGCCGGAGGAGAGCGAAGCTGAAAAACTGTTTCCGCAGGCCCGTTCCCATTTCTTCCCTGTAGTAGTCCGAATAATCAAAATCATATACAGGGCTTTCCAGGTCCACTGCTCCCAGGACTTCGCTCAGCTTTTCCACAGCCTGAGTGATAAGCCCCGGTTCCCCAGCCATCACGGCAGCCACAGGCTTTGAGAGCCTGGAAATATGTAATCTTTTTCCAGCCACTTTTTCCCGGACCAGCCGGCAGCGGAAGAATGTCCGCTCCTGCCGCCCGGTCAAATTCGAGAATATTCACTGCGCCTGATTCATTCAGGCAGCCGAAATCTACGGTTCTCTCTACTCCGGAAAGGCTGTCAGTCAATCTGACGGCGGATAAAAGTCGGTATCTCGAGCTCATCCATGGTTAAGGGATAGGGCTTTGTGCCAGTGGGAATAGTACTGACCTGAGACTTTTCTCCTTTATGGGCTTTCGCTCCGAATGAGTATGAGCTTACCGTACCGGAGCCGATGAAATCATCGTTCATGGCTTTCTCGAACTCGAGCACATTAGAATTTGATTTTTCGAAGATATTTTTCTTGACCTGCTCCTGTTCTTTTGCCTCACCGAAGCCTGTAGCGATAACAGTGACCCGTACCTGGCCTTTCATGGATTCATCGATTGCCGCGCCGAATATGATATTAGCTTCTTCGCCGGCGGCTTCGTAGATTACATTGTTTGCATCATTCACCTCGTGCAGCGTAAGGTCCGTGCCGCCGGTGATGTTGACCAGCACGCCGCGGGCACCCTGTATCCGGACATCTTCAAGCAGGGGGGAGCTTATCGCTTCCTGTGCCGCTTCAGAGGCGCGGTACTCTCCGGAGGCGAACCCTGTCCCCATCAGCGCATCGCCCATACTGGCCATGATGGTTTTAACATCGGCAAAATCCAGGTTCACCAGCGCCGGGGTGGTTATCAGCTCGGAGATGCCCTGGCAGGCATACAACAGGATGTTGTCTGCTATTTTGAGAGCTTCCTCGAAGGTGGTACTTTTTGACACCAGGCCGAGCAGACGCTGGTTAGGCACCACGATAATCGTGTCCACGAATTTACGCAGATCGATTATTCCGGTTTCACCCTGTTTGATTCGCTTGCGGCCTTCGAAGATGAAAGGCTTGGTGACTACGGCAATGGTCAGCGCACCGAGATCACGGGCTATTTCAGCGACTATAGGAGCAGCCCCGGTGCCGGTTCCGCCCCCCATGCCGGCGGTGATAAAGACCATGTCAGAGCCCTCGAGCAGCTGGTGGACTTCATCGCGGTCTTCCTCGATCGCCTGTCTGCCGATCTCAGGCCTGGCTCCAGCACCCAGGCCCTTGGTAAGCTGTTTGCCGATTTGCACTTTGTACTCCGCATGGTTGATAGAGAGCGCCTGGACATCGGTATTGCAGGCAATAAAATCGACTCCTTTCATCTGGGACTCTATCATGTGGTTGATAGCATTGCCGCCGGCCCCGCCCACGCCGATAACAGTGATGCGGGCCATCTGCTCCTGGGTATCGGATAGTTCAAAAGTCGTCATTGCCATTCTCCTAACGTTGGATGTTTGAGAGCTGTTTTATTGATCAGACTATTTTTATTTACCAGAGATCGGTAAGCCATTGTTTCATGCGTTCAAGGATCTTATTGAAAATCGAGCTTTCATCCCCATGAAATCTCGCTTTTTCTTGCGTCTGCTGGCTGCCGTACATTACCAGGCCCACCCCGGTAGCGAATTTAGGGTCGTCCACCATGTTTACCAGCCCGATTATCCCACTGGGTTTGCCCACCCGCACAGGCAGCTTGGTAAGGTCCTCGGTGAGTTCCACAATGCCTTTCAGGCCGCTCGTGCCTCCGGCCAGTACAATCCCGGCAGCCATCAGGTCGCTGTAATCCTCGATCTCCCGGAAAACCAGCCCCAGAATTTCTTCCATCCGCGGCTGAATGATCGAGGCCAGGAGCTGGCGGGACACCTGGCGTTCGGCATGATTGGATGCACTGGGCACTGAAATCATCTCCTGCGGATCGACCATGGACGCCAGAGCGCAGCCGTATTTTTCCTTTATTTCTTTGGCCCTGTGGGCCGGTGTGCGCAGGCCGATAGCGATGTCATTTGTCAGGTTGTCTCCGGCAAGTCCGATCACGCTTGTATGGCGGATGCTTCCCCGCGAGAAAAAGGCGATGTCGCTTGTGCCGCCCCCGATATCAATGATCGCTACCCCCAGGTCTTTTTCATCCTCGCTGAGAACAGCGTAGCTTGCGGCCAGAGGCTCAAGAACCAGGTCGTAGACCTCGAATCCGGCCTTATGGATGCTTTTGACAATATTTTGCGCAGTGGTGACAGCACCGGTGACAATATGAACTTCAGCTTCCAGCCTGATCCCGCTCATGCCCACCGGATCCCGGATACCCCGCTGATCGTCCACAATAAATTCTTGCGGGATAACATGTATCACCTCGCGCTCTATCGGAATGTGCGCGGCCTGGGCTGCCTCGATCACCCGTCGGACATCATCCTTGGTGATATCCGTGTGCTCGCGTGATACGGCAATGATTCCTTTTGAGTTAATCGAGCGGATATGGTCCCCGGCTATGCCTGCATATACACCCCTGACCTCGACACCAGCCATCAGCTCGGCTTCCTCAACTGCCTTGGTGATCGACTGCACCGTCTTCTCGATGTTTACGACCACACCGCGCCGCAAGCCATCGCTCTTGGAGGTACCTACGCCGACAATCTTAAGATTATCCTCCTCAGTACGTTCGGCTATTATGGTGCATATTTTGGTGGTTCCAATGTCAAGGCCGACAATTACATCTTCTTTTGCCATCGGTCCTCCTTGCGACGGCCGGTGCTGGGATTTCCTCTACTCGCGGCGAAACTTCCGGCCGATAGTCGCCCGCGGATCACCTGGAACTTCCCTGTATGACGTAAATGTCGACAGTTCCTTTTATCGATTCAAATTGACTGGACTTGACTGCCATCTCCTGCCAGAAAAGTTTTTCAGCTATCGTTTTTATTCTTCACGATGATTTGTCCCTCAAAACTTAAATCTACCAGCACAGGTTTCTCCCCCAGCCTGGCAAACTGGCCGAGCATCCATTGCAAATAGCGGACATTCTCCTCTTTGACCCACTTGCCCAGCACCACCTTTATCCCGTCATCCAGAGTCACCAGAGTTATCTTACCCTGTTCGTTGAGCGTAAACTCGCTCACCTGTGGCAGCAACTCGGGAGCCAGGCGGCGGAAAACGAGCGCCGCTTCCAGAAGCCTGAGGCTCTCCTTGTTCAGACTTGCCCGGCTGCTGTTTTCCTCCTGGCCGTTAAAAGCGACTGTCCTGGGGGTCAGGATAGGCAGCTCAAGCGGGTAGTTTTTGTTGGCGAGCTGGAGAATGAAACCCTCGGAATCCACAGGCAAAAGCTCGCCGAGATTGACCAGAGCCACTGGAACTCGTTCTTCCACCTGCACTTTCAGGCAGTCAGGATAACGTCTCAGGAAGCGCACCTCTTTTACCAGAGGCTCGCTTAAGATTATTTTTTCCTGCTGGCTTAAGTTCGAAAAGATGCTGCGGCCCAGAAGCAGGCTTCGGCAAAGCGAGTCAAGATAAGTTTCCTGGATTAAATTTGTGGGGTTTACATTTACCTTTTTAATGATAAAGAACCCGTCGAAATCAAGCTTATACGCTGCAAAACAGGAACATGCCGTAACCAGCAAGAGGAAAATCAATTTGCCGGGCCTCCCTTTCCGGCGGTAGTTTTTGGAGGGTAAGGACGAGTAGCGTAAGTTTTTGGCCCTTTTTTTCCGAGCTTTCATCTCTTCCTCTATCAGATTAGGTTTTAAACTCAAGGGTTAAAGGTCCGGTAATCGCCTGTTCTCAGGAGCCAGCTCTCCCAGCTCAAGGCTTGTAAAACCCACCAGTCTCACCTCGAGCTCTAAAGTCATTCCGAAGCGTTCTCTTACGACGCGCCGGACTTGTTTGATCAACTCAAGAATATCCAGGGCGCTTGCTTCCTCTTTGTTTTCAATAAAATTGGCATGCACCGGGCTTACCCTTGCACCGCCCAGGCGCAAGCCTTTAAGGCCTGCTTCATCAATAAGCCTGGCCGCAAACCGGCCCGGTGGATTTTTAAAAGTCGAGCCGAATGTTTTCTCCTGCCAGGGATGTTTCAATTTACGCTGCCCGGAGAGGAACTTCGCCCGCTCAGCCTGTGACTCGGGATTGCCCCCGGGCGCCCGGATGAAAGTGAGCGAGGTGATCACTCCAGGCATGGGGGCCAGGCTCATGCGGTAATTTTTCCTGAGCTGCTCTTTTCTGAAAAGCCAGCTTTTCCCCATGGTATCGACCATCCGGAGCGTGTGCACGAGATCCCCGATTTCTTTGATATTCGTGCCTGCATTCATGGCCGCAGCCCCTCCCACTGAGCCGGGAACGCCGCTCAATTCCTCGAAACCCGCAAAAGAAGCCTTGACGGCTTTCCGGACCAGGCGGGCTAAAAGGACCGCCGCCCCGCAGGTTATTTTATCTCCCTCCAGGCGCAGACGGTTGAAAGAGCGCCCCAACCGGATAATCGCGCCGGGGAAATCACGGTCGCTGATCAGGATATTCGTTCCGCTCCCCAGAACAAACCAGGGCCCGCTGATCAGCGGCATGAGCTTTTTCAGCGCGCTTGATGACTGAACAATCACCAGCACTCTTGCCCTGCCGCCCGTACCGATTGAGGTCAGCCGGGAAAGGGAAAAGTTCTCCTGGAACTCGAGTCCCGGTATGACGGAGAGCTCTTGGACAAGATTGCCGGCCGGCTGATTCAACTTTCTTTTCCCCCGAAGCGCTCGAGTATTTTCTCGCCCACCTTGTAAATATCTCCGGCTCCCAGGGTCAGCAGAATATCGCCGGGCTGGGAAAGTTCAAACAGCGGCTCGGCCAGAGTTTCCTTGTCCGGATGGTAGATCACCCGCCGGTGACCGTGCTTGCGGGCCGCCTCAGCCACCAGCTCTCCGCTCACCCCGGGAACAGGCTGTTCCCTGGAGCCGTAAATGTCAGTGACCACAAGAATATCGGATTGCATGAAAGAACTGCCGAACTGGCTCGACAGGGTGCGGGTACGCGAATAAAGATGGGGTTGAAAAACAGCCACTATCCGCCTCTGCCAGCCTTTCTTGATTCCCTCGAGAGTGGCTTTGATTTCAGTCGGGTGGTGGGCGTAGTCATCGACTATCATCCGGCCTTGGGCCTCACCTTTGATTTCCATGCGGCGGTGGACTCCCTTAAAGGCGGCCAGGGATTCGGCTATTTTCTCAAAGGGAATTCCAAGCTCTGTGCCGACCGCTATTGCAGCCAGAGCGTTTTTTATGTTATGCTCGCCCGGGACTTGGAGGCGTAACTGGCCGAGAGGCTTGCCGTAAAGAGAGATTTGCGAACCGGTAGAGCCCTCGCGGTGTGATATCTCGGTCATTTGAAGGTCGGCCTGGGCGCTTTCTCCATAGGTGAAAAACCGCCTCTCGATGCGTGGAAAAATCGAAACGAGCGGGCTGTCGTCCATGCAGGCCACCACTGTGCCGTAAAATGGAACCTTGTTGGCGAATTCGATAAAAGCTTCCTTGATTTCATCCAGCCCCTTGTAATAATCGAGGTGGTCGGCATCTATGTTGGTGATTACAGCGATAGAAGGGGCCAGGCGCAGGAACGAGCGGTCGAATTCATCCGCCTCGGCGACAAAGAGCTCGCTCTCGCCCTTTTTAGCGTGTCCTCCCAGAGCGCGCAGCCGGCCGCCGACAACCACCGTGGGGTCAAGCCCAGCGCCTTCCAGAACGATTCCGATCATCGAGGTCGTGGTGGTTTTACCGTGTGTACCGGCAACCGCGATCCCATATTTCATGCGCATCAGCTCGGCAAGCATTTCCGCCCGGCGGATAACGGGGATGTGACCTGCCCGTGCGGCCTGGACCTCGACATTTTCCTCCCGGACAGCGGAGGATATCACCACCACATCAGCCTGGGCCAGGTTCTCAGCCCTGTGCCCAATCATAATTTTGGCCCCCAGCCGGGCCAGCCGGTCGGTAGTGGGGGTCGAGATAAGGTCCGATCCTGCGACCTGATAACCCTCATCCAGCAGTATCTCCGCTATGCCGCACATCCCGCTTCCGCCGATGCCGACCATGTGTATTTTTTTGACTTTGCGGAACATATTGTATTTAGCCATTTTCCACCCTTTGCCCCTGGCGGCTGATATTATTCAGGATCCCCACCGACCAGAAAGTAGTCACTAGGTTTGTGCCCCCGTAGCTGAAAAAAGGCAGCGGCATGCCGGTTGTGGGTGTGAGTCCGCTGACAACAGCCATATGCAGGAGCGCGGATATGAAAATCATCAGAGTCAGCCCTGAGGCCAGGATGAACCCGAAGTAATCCGGGGCGGATTTCGCAATCCCCACCCCGAGCATTGTTAGATAGAAAAAGGCCAGGACAACCACAGTGGTTCCCAGAAAGCCCAGTTCTTCGCCGAGGATGGAGAAGATAAAATCGGTGTGGGCTGCGGGCAGGAAAAAGTATTTCTGCTTGCTTTTACCCAGTCCCACTCCGGATAGTCCCCCGGAACCCAGGGCCAGTTTGCTCTGGTAAGCCTGGTAACCGACGCCGGATTTGTCCCCCTCGCCCTCGAGGTAGCTGGTAATTCTTTCATTGCGGTAATTCACCTTGACTACATATTTATAAGTCGCATAAGGCAAGAGTAAGAGGGCCAGAACGATCAGATGTGCAAGCTTGATTCCGCCCAGGTAGCCGGTGAGAGAGACCAGCAGCATAATTACAAAGGCCGTGCTTAAGTCAGGCTCTTTGAGCACCATTAAGAAAAAGATCCCGGCAAAAAAGATAAATGGCAGGAAGCCGCGCGAGAATTTGTGGATAATCTCTCTTTTGCGCACCAGATATCCTGCGGCCCAGCAGATAAGGAAGAACTTGGCCAGCTCTGACGGTTGAAAAGAAAGTATTCCGATATGCACCCAGCGCCTGGCGCCGCTGATAACAGGCGCGATTGATTTCGTGCCCGGAAGCAGGCAGATAACCAGCAGAACCGCAGTCGCCATGAGTGCCACGAAACTGATCCTGCGCATGAAGTGGTAATCCAGGCGCGAGGCGATCCACATCACCACCAGGCCCAACAGCACCCGTATGGCGTGTTTCTGCAGATAGGCATAGCTTGAGAGCTGTTCCACCTGGGCACTGATACTGGTGGCGCTCAATATCATCACCAGGCCGGCAAGCGAGAGAAGCAGGGACACCAGTACCAGCCGGTTGCCGTAAGCGACGGCCTCTTTTTGCTTACGCGTCATTGGCTCTCATTCTCTCCACAATTTCTTTGAAAATGTTCCCGCGCTCCTCAAAATCGGTGAATTGATCGAAACTCGAGCACCCCGGTGAGAGGAGAACCACGTCTCCTGGCAGGGCTGCTTTCCGAGCCTCCTCCACTGCCTGCTTCAGATCCGGAACTTGCATGACTTTGCCTGCTGTGCCGAGCTCCCGGGAGATTGTCTCACTGGCCTCCCCCAGGGCAATGAGCTTGCGTACGGAACGGCTGCGCAGTTCCGCAAGCAGCGGCTTGAACGGCAGTCCTTTGTGACGGCCTCCCATAATCAGCACCACCGGCCCGGTCAGGCTTTGCAGAGCCTTGACCACGGAGCTTACGGTTGTAGCCTTGGAATCGTTGATATAGGTCACTCCGTCCACCTCTGCTACAGTCTCCAGGCGGTGCGGCAGGCCGGCGAACGAGCCGGCGATTTTTCCCACGGCGTCCGGTCCGGCGCCGAGCGCTGCTGCAGCAGAGGCGGCGGCCAGCAAATTTTCAAGGTTGTGACTCCCGGGCAGCCGCACTTTTTCAATCTCGATGACTCTCTGCTCCTCTTCTCCCCGCCGGCGCATGAAAAGTACGCCAGCCCTTACAAAAGTAAGGTGATCCGCACTTTCGCTGAATCCGAACCAGGCGACACGGATATTTTTGCGCAAACCCGGGGCACAGGAGGCTGTCTCCGGATCATCGGCATTGAGGATTGCCAGATCCCGGGTCCCCATATTTTCAAAAATCCGCTGCTTGGCCCGATAGTATTCCGCGACATTACTGTATCTTTCCAGATGATCGGGCGTCAGGTTCAACATAATCGCCAGCCTGGGTCGGAAGGTTCGGATTGTATGAAGCTGGAAGCTGGATATCTCAGCCACCAGAAGCCGCTCATCCGTAAGCTCGCTCACTGCCCGGCATAAAGCCTTGCCGATATTGCCTGCAGTCTGGGTCCGGATACCCGCCTGGTTGAGGATTTCCCCCAACAGCGTAACAGTGGTCGATTTACCGTTTGTACCGGTTATGCCCACCAAAGGCACCGGGCAGAGCCAGTAGGCCAGCTCGATCTCACTGAACAGGGGAATATCTCTGATCCCGGCTCCGGTCAGGAGATCGATTTTTTCACTGATCCCCGGGCTGATCACTATGAAATCACTTTTTGCCAAACGCCCGGGATCGTGCTTACCCAAAGAGATCTCGACGCCGCGCCCGGCAAGGGGACGGCAGCTTTCTTCCAGGGCCTCATTCCGGCGCAGGTCGGAAAGGTAGACTCTGTAGCCCTGATGCGCGAGGAGCTCTGCTGCAGCGAGCCCGCTGCGGCCGGCGCCCAGAACTGAAACCATTGCCGGCGGACCCCACAGAGGCTTGCCTGTTCCGGGACCGAGTTCGAGGCGAAACCTTTTCATGCGCCGGCTTTCTCCAGTTCTTCCACAATAAGTTCCAGGTGGATTCCGCGGCTGCCCTTGACCAGCAGAAGCTCTTCCCCGGAGAGTTTCTCTTTGAGTATCTTCCAGGCAGAGGCTGCATCCTGGCATGGGAAAACCCCCTGTTCATTCCCACCGGCAGAGATATAAGCCTCTTTCATCTTTTGCGCAAAGCGGCCGACCAGGACAACCAGTGCCAGCCGCCGCTCGGCGAGGAAGCGGGCCAGGTCCGTATGCAGCTTTTCCGCTTCTGGTCCAAGCTCGAGCATCTCGCCGATCACTGCTGCGCGCGGCCCTTTGTGTTCGATTGTTTCCAGAGTAGTGAGCGCTTCCCGCATCGAGAGCGGATTCGCGTTATAGGCGTCGTTTAGAACCAGGAGCCGGCCGATAGTCCTTAGCTCCATCCTCATCTTGAGCGGTCTCGAGGCCTCAAGCCCGGCAATGATATCCCTCTCAGCAAGACCCAAAGCTTTCCCTACAGCGATCGCAGCCAGGGAGTTAAGGACATTGTGTCGCCCGGGAATTCCCAGGTGCAGGCGGGTTTTCCCGCCGATCGAGAAAGAAGCACGCGCTTTATTGTCCAGGACGATTTGGGTGGCGACTAAATCGTTATCAGCGCCCAGGCCAAAACTCAAGGTTCGCCGCGGGAAGGCTTTTTGCGCCTTTGCGCGCAGAAGCGGGTTATCTCCGTGATATATGCAGCAACCGGCCTCCAGAGTCTCCTCGAAGAGTTCGAGTTTGGCGTTGCACACTCCCTCCAGACTGCCGAAACCCTCGAGATGAGCCGGCGCCACATTGGTGATTACCGAGATTTCAGGTTTCACCAGCCGGGCCAGAGTGCGGACCTCACCCGGGTGGTTGGCACCTATTTCGGCGACCAGAATCTCGGTCTTATCGCTCATGCCGAGAACAGTGAGAGGGACACCGATATGGTTGTTGAAATTGCCGGTTGTGGCATGGACCCTGAACTTTCGCCCAAGAATCGAGGCGACCATTTCTTTGGTGGTGCTTTTGCCGTTGGACCCGGTAAGCGCCACAGCTCGGCAGCCTCTGTTGAGATTTCTCTTGCAGGCGGCCAGGCTTTGCAGGGCTTTCAAAGTGTCCGGTACCCGGAAACACTGGAGAGAATCGGGCAGGGGAGAGCCGGCGGACGCGGGGCCGATAATTGCGCCGAGGGCTCCGGCCTTTTGGGCTGCATGAAGGAACGCATTGCCGTCGAAACGTTCCCCGGTCAGGGCCACAAAAAGGGCGCCGCGGCAGTCTCCGCGGGTATCGGTACAGACCCCCCGAAAGGAAAGGCTCTGTTGTGGGCCCAGCAGCTCAACTTTTTCGAGTGCAGCAAGAATGTTTTTGGTGGAAAGGTCCATGTCTACCAGTCGAGAAACCGGCTATTGTAAAGCAGAATGTCGCCGTCCTCATTAAACACTAAAATTTTTATTTTATTATAATTTACCGGATTATCCGGGAGTTTGATTAAAGCTTCAACTAGTTTGAACTTACGGATAGCGTAGGTGTCGCCCAGGCGGTAGTTCAATGGTTTGCCAGCATCCAGCTCGGATTTCGGGAAGGTGCCGAACTTGCTGAGATCGCCGCTTTGGTGCTCGACAATTATCAGCAGATACCCCGAAAGCAGCTTGTCCTGCTGGGTGTTGTTGATCAGGTGGAAATTAAGCAGCAGGCCGTTTTCCACAGGATGAACTTCAAGCTCCTGGATCAGAATATCCTCCGAATTTTTGGCAGAAAAATCCTGCAAGCTGTCCTGGCTTGCTCCTGCAAGCAGTATCGTCCCTTTTTGCGACTCGAGTTTGTCTTTGAGCTCTGCGAGCCGGGTTTCACGCTCCTGAAGGTTTTGCTGGAGCAGTTCGATCGAATTTTTCAGTTGATAATGCTGCGTCTTGAGGCTCTTGTAATTGATAATCGAGAAGACAGCAGCGCTGATGAGCGTAAGGCACAATACGCAGGCGAGCACGATTTCCTTGATTGAAAACTCGACTGTAACAGGCTCCCGGTTCTCTGAAACGAGGACGATTGTAAATGTGTTCCTTTTCACTGTTCCTCCCCGTTGATTTGTTGGAGGAAAAATACATTTTCTCCGGACAGCACAGTCCTGGCAGCCATGGAGATGGAATTATTGCGATAGCCGGTGGGTAATCCGGTTAAGCTGGTGAGAGCGCCTGAGGCGAGCAAAGTTCCAGGCTTGGGACTTTGCTCCAGCACTCGAATTCCGCCTGTGACCCGCACATTAAGCCCCAGGCTCTTGATCCTGGCGACTGCTTTACGGATAGAAAGACCGGTGACTTCAGGCATCACCACACTGGATCCGTCCCGGGCTTTTTTGAATGTTGACGCTTGGGTTTGAGGCGGCTGCTCTTTTAGAACTGGACTTTTGATCACTGCCGAGGCGGTCTTTATTTGAGGCTCCGGCAGTCTGAGCCTGCTGCGGTCGATAACCTCGCAGTCTGAAAGGAGAGTGTTGCGGATAATTTCACTGAAAACCGGGGCTGCGCACGTTCCACCCCAGCGATAGCTGAAATTGGGCTCGTTAATGGTGATAAACATGGCGATCTGTGGGTCATCCGCTGGGAAGAACCCGCCGAAAGAGCTGATATAGCCGTTCCCGTCATAGCCTGAACCCGGGGTGGCTTTCATGCTTGTACCTGTTTTACCGGCGACTTTAAAGCCTGGGACAGCCGCTGCTTTCCCGGTACCGGACTCGACAACCTGGATCAGGGCCTGTCGTGTAAGTTTCCGGGTTGTCTCCTCTGTTAAAACCCTTCTTAAGGCACGGGGTTTGAAGCTGTAGTGAGAGTTGCCCTGTTCATCGAAAATTTCAGCCACCAGCTCTGGCTCATAGAGGATGCCGCCATTGGCTATGGCCGCATAGGCCATGGCCATCTGGAGGGGAGTGACCATGATGCTGTAACCGATAGCCAGGCTGGTCTTTGTCGTGGGGTCCCATTCGGCAGGTAAAGCCAGTTGGCCTTTGTCCTCACCGCTGAAACAGCCGCCGGTATAGGAACCGAACCCGAAAGCCCGAAGCTTGCGGTAGAGTTCCTGGTCGCTGATCCTGCGGATAAGCTTGGCCATCCCGATATTGCTGGATTTGGAGATTACCTCGCTGAAGCTCAATTTACCGTAGCCATGCACGTCCCTGATAGTTCTTTTGTTGAAGGTGCAGACCCCGTTTTCGCAATAAACCGAATCGTCAAAATCCACGCAACCGCTAGCCAGAAGAGCACTGGCAATGAAAGTCTTGAAAGTCGAACCGGGCTCGTACGGCAGGTTGGCGGCCAGGTTGAGAAAATCGGTTTCTTTGAAACTCTTGCTTGAATTGAGATTTACACTCGGATAATTGGCCAGGGCGAGGATCTCTCCATTATGCGGATTTATGGCGACAACGCAGCCGTTTTTAGCCCCGTTCTCGTTCACGGAGCGCTGCAGGACATCCTCTACTATTTCCTGGAACTCTGCATCGATTGTCAAACGGAGGTGGTATCCATTGGTTTGGTTGCGCAGGGGGTAATCGAGCACATTGTAAGGCTTCCCTTTAGCATCGCGCTGAACGATGAGCCAGCCAGGCTTTCCACGCAACTGGCTGTCGTACATGAATTCGACACCTGTCAGCCCCTCTTCGTCGATCCCTACATATCCGATAACCTGGGCAGCCAGGCTGTGCCGCGGGTAGTAGCGTTTGGAAGAGGGAATGAACCCGATACCTTCAAGACTCTTCTGCTGAAATTCCTCCAGAGTCAGTGGATTCACTTTTTGCTGGATCATTACAAAAGGCCTGGAAGAGGAGATACGCTTAAGAAGGGTGTTTTCCGGCAATTGGAGCTGACTGGAGAGTAGTCTGGCGACTCTTTTTTTGTCTTTGATTCTGTCGGGGACAGCATAGACATCGAGCCCATCCGCCGAGAGGGCCAGGGGTTCGCCGTTGCGGTCAAAGATATTGCCGCGTTTCGGGGGCAGGTCGATCCTCTGTTTATGCTGCTTTTCTGCCTCGGACAGATAGTTTTCGTGTTGGATAACCTGAATTCTGAACAGATGCCCGATAATCAAGACGACAAAAAGAGATGCGCTCCAAAGGATCAGGGACAGCCGTTTTACTGAGAGCTGGGGGAGCAAGGGAACCTCTTTAATGAGAAATTACAAGGCTTAAAGCTTTGAAGCGTGCGTTAATTCTTGATCAGTCAAAGCTTCCATTTTGATCCAGCGTATGCGGTCCGGGCTGGGAAACTCCAATCCCAAGTGCTTCTGAGCGTAGGAGCTTATTCTAGCCCTCGACAAAAAAGCCTGTTTCTCGCCAAGCAGGACAGATTGCTCAGTGACCAGATTCTTGCGCGTAAGCTTGAGCTGCTGGACTTCCAGCAGCAGATATTGTGCGACAGTATGTTTATAGACCAGAAGGAAAGAAATGCTCAACAGGAAAAAGACTGCCAATACGATGGCCGAAAACGTATTGCGGCGATTTTTCTGTTTTTTCTCACTTGATATTTTTTTATACGCATTTATATAAGGATTCATATACCGGGTTCCGGGCTTTAAATGATTCAGCTCTGGATCGAGGTTAATTTTTCTACCGCGCGTAAACGGGCCGAGCGGCAGCGTGGGTTGGAAGAGATTTCACCAGTCGAGGGACGGACAGGCTTGCGATTTGGAAGCCGCGCCTGAGGAACTTTTCCGCAGGAACAAACCGGCAGACCCGGCGGGCAGATGCACGGATTAACCAGTTTGAAGAAAAAATGTTTTACCATCCGATCCTCAAGACTGTGGTAAGAAATAACGGTCAGCCTGCCTTCCGGGGCAAGCATTTGAAAGAGTATTTCAAGTCCTTGCCTGAGGGAGTCGAGCTCATCATTGACTAGAATGCGCAAAGCTTGAAAAGTGAGCACCAGAGTTTTGCGCTCACTCTGACGGGGTACCGCACGGCGCACGATCCTGGCCAGCTGCCCTGTAGTCTTTATGGGCCCTCTCTCTCTCTGGCTGGCTAACTCACGGGCCAGCTTTCGGCTGTAAGGGGATTCGCCGAAATCGTGGAGAACCCGTGAAAGCTCGTTTTTATCGAGTCGCGCCAGCAAGTCGGCCGCATTCAGAGCGAGGCCGCGGTCCATCCTCATGTCCAGAGGACCGTCATGGTCGCAAGAAAAGCCCCTCTGCGGAGTATCGAGCTGATAGGAACTGACTCCCAGATCGAGAAGGATGCCGTTGAAACTCAGTTCCGGGAAAATTTCCCGCGCCCGGCGAAAGTTCGCCTGCCTTAAAATCACTCTATCGCCAAAAGGTTTCAGAGAGAGGGAAGCCTCTCTGATAGCTTCAGCATCCTGATCCAGTGCGAAAAGACGGCCATCCGGAGCACTGGCCTCTAAAATTGCGCGCGCATGCCCGCCGCCGCCGACTGTCCCATCGAGATACAATCCCCCGGCACGCGGGTTGAGCAAATTGATAACTTCATTCACTAGAACCGGAATATGGAAGGAGAAATCTCCATTTCTCTGCATCCGGATTCACTTTCAATTAAATGTTCCTGGCGGCGTTTTAAGAAAACCAATCAGCTCCGGATGGCCAACTCTTTTATTTAAAAGGAGTTAATTTGCAACAGTTCGCAAGCTTGTGCTTCACTTTTTGTATGTCTCAGTCGAATATCTCGGCTATATCCTCAAAAGTAAGTGCCTGTTCTTCCTGGAAACGGTGCGTGTACTGCTCCTGGATTTCCGGATTCCAGATTTCGATCCTCTCATTCGCCCCTTGGAAAACCACCTCTTTTTTAAGGTTTGCCAGATCCAGCAACTCTTTAGAGATTAACATTCTGTTCTGTCTATCTAATTGGACATCCGTGGCGTATTTGGTCCACTCCCGCATAAAGAAACGCACGTTTTTTTTACTGCCGGGCAGGTTCTGTATTTTTTCCAGAGTTTTCTCGTATTGCTCGGGAGTATAAAGATAAAGACAGCCATCCAGGCCGCGATTGAGCACATAGTTCTGCACGCCTTTCTCGCGGAAACGGGTCGGAAGACTGACTCTGCCTTTAGAGTCGAGAGTATTTTTGACTCTTCCCCAGTGCTTCATGAAGATTTAGGCCGGATGGAAAAAATTAGAGTAAAAGTGAGCTAGGAATTATTTGACACATTTCCCCACTTTTTACCACACATTAATATTATAAACAGAAAAAACAACTTGTCAAGAGAAAAAGAGAAAAAATTAAATTAAATTCTTAAATATTTTAGCTAAAGTTTGCTAAATAAAGAGATTGGTCATTAAACTTAAGGTGGGTTATTAAGTAATGAATGGAAGCCCGGCAAAGAAATAAACTCGGGATCTGTTTATTTTACAAATGGTTAGGATGGTTCAGGCTGGAACTTTCTCATTTAGCTGGGACAGGAATGGTGCGTTCGACATTCAGCAACTAATTTTGAGAGCAATAGAGCGCGGGACCCGCTGAAATAAAATTGAAACCTGGAGCGGGCGGTCTGGAATCAGGGGAAAACGAATCTTCGGTTGATTTTTTAAATGGATTGTATGATCCATCTTTTGGAGGCTCAAGCTTCTGAATTTGGGAGGTCGGGGCAGGGAAGATCCTGAACGGCTGAGGTGACCGGGCGTTTCTCGGAGGAACGAAGACGTTGGATAAGTTTTGATTCATAAGATGAGGAAGCTTTGATACCTTTGAGCTCTACCTCATCCCACAACCGAAGCAGTTGATCCAGTTCTTTCAGCCTCTCGTATTCATTCTTCCACTTGTCGGATTTCATAATTTTCCTTTTGACTTCCTCAGCCTCAGCCTCTGTCAGCTCGTTGTCGAGAAAAGCGGTCAGCTGATACAACTCATCGGCGGGTTTGTCCATTATTTCATTCCGACTTGACGTGGTTGGCAAATTTTTGTTTCAACTGGTTACGAGCTCGATAGATCCAAATCTTGACCTCGTTCAATGAGGCCCCCATGATTTCGGCAATCTCCTTGTAGGTGTAGCCGTGAAATTGACGAAAAATCAAAACAGTTCGATAACGGGGCGACATGGTATGCAGAACTCTTTTTATTTTGTTGCCCAACTCTTTAATATAATATTCCTGCTCAGGATCAGGGCTTTTTTCATCGCCGAGTAGATTGTGAATATCCAGCTTATCCATGCCGCATTCATGGATCGCGTCAAGTTCTAATATGTTAAAATTTTTCCGTTTGCGAAATTCATCCAAGCAAAGATTCATCAATATCTTGGAAAGCAGGGTGATGAACTTGGCTGTTACCTGATACTTATACCTGTACTTGTAAAGCCGGATAAATCCCTCTTGAGATATATCCTCGGCCAGTTCAAAATCCCGGACAAACCGGTAACAAAATCTGACCGAATAATCTTTATAGCGATTGACTATTTCATTAAAGGCCTCATCCCTGCCCTTCTTTAACTCCAGCATCAATTCTTCATCGGGAATTTCAGAATACGATTTTAACTTTGCCATAAAGTCCTGGACCATTTCTGAATTGTTAACGAATAAAGAAAATAAATTGTTACTAAATAGTTATACAAAAACTGTACTAAAAAGTTCACATTAATTTAATAAAACTGACCCAAAAAGTCAAGTTTTCTGATTAGCATTGGATTACTAATCCCCCCAAAATTTCACCAATTGTAACTTCTTGATATTATTTATAATATGACTTAATTTTAAAGTTTTGTAGGAGACATTTAAGACCTGGTATCTTTGCTTTATAACTTGACATTTAGCAGTTATTATCCTCAAGGGGGAACAGTTGGCCGAAAGTCTCGATGTTTTGGCTGTTGCTGCACATCCGGACGATGTGGAGCTCACATGCGGAGGCACTTTAATCAAAATGGCGGATGCTGGCTACCGGGTCGGGGTTTTAGACCTGACAGGTGGAGAGACGAGCACGCGTGGCAATACCGCATTAAGGTTGAAAGAGGCTGAAAAGGCGGCCGGGATAATGGGCCTGGTTGTCAGGGAGAACATGGGGTTACCGGATGCACATTTAGAGGATAACCAGGAGACCAGAATCAAAATCGCCAGAGTCATCCGTCGCCTCGGACCGCGGGTGTTGATCCTGCAAAACGAGCAGAGCCGCCACCCGGACCACGCGATAGCCTCGACCATGACCCATGCGGCGGCTTTTCTGGCCGGCTTGAAGAAAATAGAAGGCAAGGGCCGGCTGCTCAGGCCGGCAAAGATCATTTATTGTCTTGCCTATATCGAGCATGGACCCAAACCTTCTTTTGTAGTTGATATCAGCGACCAGTTCGAAAGAAAGCTGGAAGCCATCATGTGTTACCAGAGCCAGTTTGAAGGCCGGTGCGAAGCCGGAGAACTTTTTCCAAACAGCCAACCGCTGCCCGAACTGGTGCGCACACATGCCATGCACTATGGTTCAATGATCCGGACCCTTTACGGCGAGCCTTTCTATGTGCGGGAGACACTTGTAGTAGAAGACATTGTCACCATGGGGGTCAAGTCGATTTAGCCGTTCCCTGCCTGATTAAGGCATGGCCTTGAGGAGGGTAAGGAACATTCGAAGAAATCTTTGGTTATTCAATCCACAGGAGGATAGATGCGCTGTCACGGGTGTGGGACTGCAATCCAGATTGAAGATAAAATCTATCGTGGAGATACCTGCAGGACTTGCGGCCGTCCGCTGCACTGCTGTAAGAACTGTTCTTTTTATGATCCGACTGCGCATAACCAGTGCCGGGAACCTCAGGCCGAATTGGTCGGGGATAAGGAGGCGGCCAATTTCTGCGATTATTTCAGACCGGCCCGAGGTTCGGCTGGAGGAATCTCCCAGGCTTCCGAATCAACCCGCAAGAAACTGGAGGATTTATTCAAGAAAAAGGATTGAAAGGCTGTTTCGCAGGTGTGGCTATCCACCTGGTTCGGATTGTACATGAAGCTCTGGAACCGGTTTCCAGATAAGGTTGCAGCTTGCGTATATCGACGAAGGGGGGCGGCCGGCATCATTTTTGCTTTT
>DATKXY010000215.1:0-37115 GCA_035528795.1 archaeon
TTACATTTTGTGTCACCACGAAAACCGTCATAAAACTGCCTGTGGTGGAGGATACAGGGATCTCGAGCGAGCGGGGTCACTTTGATGATAACGACGGGGCCTCGGTCACTGTTCCTATCCGCCAGAATCAGAACTGGTCGGGTTTTGAAACCAAGGCCTATCTGATGCGTTTCGATACCGGGCCCCTTCGCGGTATTACAGTGAGACGCGCCTGGCTCAATGTGTTTCTCGCTGCCGGAGATCTTTATGCAGTCGGTTTGAGCACTGTTCTTTCTGATTGGGAGGAGGGGGAGGGGCTCAACGGGCAGACAGGCCGGGGCGGGGCCAGTTGGAACTGGGCCCGCGAGCCGCAGGATGGCAAAGAGCCCGGGCCTCTGAATTACTGGTCCTGGAGGGGAAGCGGTATTTTCAGCGTGAGCTGGGCCCATCCCGATGCCCGTTACTGGCATGCCGGGCCCCGGATGATCGAGAAAAAGGTAATGTCTGGTCAGGTCCGGTACCTGAGGATCCCGGTGGCCCGGGAGCTTGTAGAGGCGCTCTCTACCGGGTTGGCGAAAGGCCTGATCCTTACTGATGATAAGGGGCAGGTCGCCGAGGGATACAGCCTGAAAGGCAGCGGCCAGCCTTACTTTTATGACCGGTCGCAGGATGCTTATCTCTACACCAGAGATGTCCAGGACCCTGCCTTGCGCCCCTTTCTCGAAGTCGAGGTGTCAGCGGCGGATAAAGTTTCCCCTGGAGCGGTCGAGGGTCTGGAGGTTGTCTCGGCTGAGCCTTGCGACCCATCCGTGACTGTTTCTTTCACTGCCCCTGCAGATGACAGCAGCTCGGGCGGTGCGGCCCTGGGCTATGAGGTGTGCGCAAGCTCCGGCCCGCTGAGCGAAAATGAATGGGAAAGCGCCTCCAGGCTGCCGCTCTGGGCAGTGCCCAAGCCCGAGGCTCCGGGTACCAGACAGGAAATGAGAGTTTTTACCCTGCCGCCAGGAACATACAATCTGGCGCTCCGCGCAAAGGACGAGGCAGGAAACCTCGGGCCTCTGTCCCAGTGTGAGGTAACCATTCCCGGAACCCCGGAGGTAAGGCTCGAGATTCCACGGTCAGTGGAAAGAAGGGGCGGGGCAGGCGAGGTGGTTTTCGACAACCTGCTTACTGTCTGGGCCTGCCCTGATCTCTGCAAAGTCGACCCGGTGGGAGGCGGCATTCTGCTGGATGGGGAAAACTACCGTGAGGCAGGGGATTTCTCCAAAGAGAACAATGTCTGGTCAGGCGCCGTAAGGACGGTTTATCTCGAAGCGGCCCGCGGTGAGGTGGTTGCCTGCCAGCTTATTCTCGGAAGGGCGGGCGAGGGAAAGCTCACTGGTCTGCAGGTTGTCCCCGGGGACCTGGATGGCCCCTCCGGAGTCCTCAGGGCCAAGGGCAACATTTCCTGCTACCGGGTCTGGTACCTGGATGTTGTGCCGCGCAAAGAGGAGCTGGCGGGCCCCTGGGAACTCGTGGAAGAAGTGGACCACAGGCCAGCCTGGCACGGGGATGCCTGCCTGCCTCTCGATCCGCCTTTCGATCCCCGGTTTAACCTGCCCACGATGGACAACATGGGCCCAGGCCAGCGCTGTCAATCGGTCTGGATCGATTTCTATGTGCCGCCCTCCACAGAAGCAGGGCTTTACCAGGGCAGGATTGCTGTCACCGCTAAAGAGATTAAGCGCCCTGCTGTCATTGCAGTGCGGCTGAATGTTCTGCCTCTGGTTCTGCCCTCCGAGATCAGCTGGTCTGTGGAGCTCAATGGCTACAATTATGGAATCAATAAGATGTTCGGCGTGACAGTGGAATCAGATCTTGAGCGCTACCTGGCTATCGAGCGCCGCTGCTACCAGCTCGCCCACCAGCACCGCACGACCTTGAATATTTTGCCCTATGGGCAGGACGGCCAGGTGCAGGCAGGCTGCGCGCCGACTCTTAAAGGCAGCGGAAGGGAAACGAAAATTGATTCGTGGGAGGAGTGGGACAGAAGGTTCTCCCAGTATCTCCACGGGGAGGCCTTTACCCCTGCAAATGGCTACCAGGGACCCGGAACCGGGGTTCCGCTGACACACATGTACCTCCCGTTCCATGAAAACTGGCCCCTGCCGATTAAAGAGCATTACGGCGACTGGGCCGACTTGCCTGACCGCGACAAGTTCACTGAATGGGCCAAAACTTCCCGTCCCCTTGAGCAGGCTTTCGACCGGGATTACCAGGAAGGCTTTGTCTCGGTTACGCGCCAGTTTTTCGAGCATCTGAAAAATAAAGGTTTTACCAGAACCCATTTCCAGGTCTATGTCAATAACAAGTATTACTTCAAATGTAACTTTTTCGGCATGCCAAATGAAGGTCCCGGCAGCTCGTTCTGGCTCCTCGATGAGCCGGTGGATTATGACGACTATGCCGCAAACCGCTTTTTCCTCTCCCTGGCTAAAAAAGGTCACGCCCAGGCCTGCCCGGCAGGGGAGGTAAAGCTTCATCTCCGCACGGATATCTCACAGCCTGAGATGAGCCGCGGCCTATGGGATGGGCTCTGCAACCTGTGGAACTCGAGCGGGATTTTCGATTTCGGCCCCACCGCCACTTTCCGCATGCGCCGCCTGCCGGGTGAAGGCTACTACCATTACGGCGGAGGGCCGAGGATTTCAGGCAAGCTGATTGTCCACCAGCAGAATTTTTTCACCTGCTGGTCGCTCGGCACAGTGGGTGATCTGCCTTACTGGAACAACCTGGCAGGTTTCAGCTGGTTTAATCCGGATGATCTGGCGATTTTTTACACGGGAATCGATTATGCCCGCACCGGCAAGAACTACGAAGGCCCGCTGGCCAGTGTAAGGCTCAAGGGCATGCGACGGGGCCAGCAGGATATCGAGTATCTCAACCTGCTGGCCGCCAGAAAAGGCTGGAACCGCGGCAAGGTGCTAAAAGCGCTGGCAGCCTGGGCTGATGACCCCGAGGCTCCTGTGCTCAGATTCCGCTCTCTGACAAACAGCCGCCTTTTGGAGCTGCGAAAGGCTGTCGTGGCTGCCCTGCTGGCTGAATAATTCCCTTATGGGATTTGTTTTACAAAAAACCTTTGGCTAAGCGCGTACTGTCTCAGATGGCCAAACGATCCGTCACATCTACAGGAGGACTGAGACATTTCTCGCTCTATCTGGACAATGCTCGAATCGTAGGGTTTCTTTTATTATAATTCCGTCCGTAAATTATTTGAGTAGGCTGGAAAACAAAACACCCTGCATAAGCTAACAGGAGCTTTTTCATGGCCTTACAGCGAAGCAATCTTTACAGCTCGAGTTTTATTGTGTGGGGAATAATTGTTTTCTGCTGGATGGTATTTCTGCCGTTCGAGCTTCCAGGCGCACAGGCCAAGCGGGAGATCCTGGTGGTCTATGGAATCCACCAGGACATCGGCTTTCTGGATGATTACGAGACCATGATGCACGACTACCGCAAGAAAATGCTCGGCTATCTGGATCTGATGGAAAGCTGCCCGGATCTCACTCTCAACTGGGGCAACCTTTACAACCTGAAAGACTTTCTGGAATATTTTCCCGGACAGAAGCACAGGATAAAAAGGCTTATCGACCAGGGAAGGATGGTTTTTCCGGCGCAGTGGGTAGACTACGAGCCTGACTGGCCTCCCGGTGAATACATGATCCGCCAGTGCGCCCATTCGGTGGCCTATCTGAAAAAAGAATTCGACTACCGGCCCACCTGGTGCCACCTCTTGGATGTCCCGAGCCTTACGCCACAGTACGCGCAGGTGCTGTCGAAATCCGGGATCAAGATATGCCTGCTGCATTTCAACTACCACAATCCAGACTATAACCGTTTCTTCGCTCCGCCTGGCCCGGCCGTGGAGGCCGAAACCGCCTTGCGGGGCGGGGTTTACGAATATGTGGGGCTTGACGGGACAGGGATAATCGGCTACATGGGCAAAGAGCATTATTCCATGCTCAATGTCGCTTTCGGGTGGTACCGGCATGAGTTCGGCTCGTTCAGGGCCACTGTGGACCGTTTCGCCAGGCACTTCACCCTGGCTGAAAAAGTGGCCGGCCTCAAACTGGCCCACTTTGACCAGGACCACGGCGCCCCTGTCGAGCGCATACCCATACTCAGGGACTCGATCAAGGTGTGGAACCGCGAAAGCCCTTTTGCCGATTCCGCCCGGATTCGTTTCGGCACTGTGGATGAGCTGGTGCGCTCATTTGATGCCAGGCGCTCCCGGATGGAGCTCCCTGAATTTACCGGCCAGACCAGGCCCTGGGTCTGGAGCGGCCGCTACTGGGAGCGGGGCAGGTACTATTTGAACAAAGCCATCTCCGAGGTGCTTTCAGCGGAAAAGTTCGCTGCCTTTGGCAGCATGCTCGGACTTTCCGGATATCCCGAGAAGGACCTGGAACAGGTCTGGGAGAAACTGCTCTGGCCTGCGGATCACAACTGGCTGGCGGGGACAAACACGGATGGCTTCAAGGCTGAGGCCGCCTATAGCGCGTATCTGGAAGCTGACCGACTTCTCGACCGCGAGCTTTACAAACTCGCCGCAGCGGTGAACACCCTCCCGGGCAGGCGCGCTCTGGTGGTTTTTAATCCAACAAACTGGAGCCGCAGCTACCCGGTGAGCGTCAAGATATCGACCGGAGCCAGAGGTTTCAAGGTGAGTGACTCAAGGAGCGGTGAAAGCCAGTACGCCTGGCCTGGAGCGCCGAGAAGGGCCGGCCGTATGATTCAATTCATCGCCCGTGATGTCCCTTCTCTCGGCTACAAGACATACTATCTTGAGGAGCTGGACCAGGCGGTGGATACCCAACCGTGCGGACTTGCGGCACGGGGAGATACCCTCGAGAACCAATACTACCGGATAGTTTTCGATCCGGCGGTCGGAATCAGGTCGATATTCGACAAAAAAGCGGGCCGGGAAATTGTAAAGCCGAACTTTATGGGCCTGGACGGGATGTTCATTACTGATACAGCCCAGGTCACACCTGTTTTTGCTTCCCGCACCCTCAGATACCAGGACAAACGTATCATTGTGCGGCTGTATCAGGATCTAGAGATGGTTGATTTCCAGATCACTGCTGAGGACAAGAATTTTTTGCTCGACATGGCCGGGATGTTCCTGCCGCATGAGTACGCTGACCTGGCCTCCCGCGCTCCGCAGCTCTTGTCTTCCGGGCCGAATGTCTGCCGGATGGAATTCGCGCTCAGCGATCCGGTGCTTACAGTGGGGGTGCCTTTCGGCGCGGTGCCTTATGTCCCGGCCCGCACCATGGAGCATTTCCCCATGCCCCTGGATTTCTCCCGGCGCTCTCCCAAGGAGGGCTTTGTCTCTTATTTCCAGGATTTCGGTGGTCTGCCCAATGCAATCAACATACTCAAGTGGCTCGATTGCTATGAGCCCCGGGGAGACTATGGAGTCACCCTGGCCTACGAGCAGAGCCAGACCGAATTTGTGGTAGCCGCCCCCGGAATCCTCCGTCTCCCGCTGTATATCCAGCATCCCCTGGAGCACACAGTATTGCGCAGCCCGCACAATTACCACTTGGTCCTCAGGGGCCACCGGGGAGACTGGAAAAAGGCCAACTCCCCGGCTCTAGGCTGGGAGGTCAGCCAGCCGCTCGTTGCCAGAGAAAGGCTCTCGGCAGGTAATTCCAGCCTGCCTGAGACAGGCTCTTTCCTTGACGCGGAAAACAGTTCAGTGGTGGTCTCCGCGGTTAAAAAAAGCTACTACGGCGATTCTTATATTATACACTGCGCGGAAATGCTGGATACAGATACCCGCCTCGAGCTCAGGCCCGCTTTGCTGAAGCCTCGCTCTCCGGAGCGGATCAATTTGACAGAGGATGAGAGACTCCCGGGAGCCGAGGTTCTTGCGGATGGGGGTTTTTCCTTGGAGCTGAAAGGGTTTGCAGTTGAGGCGGTTTCTTTCAGGGCCCGAAAATAAGTTGTCTTTTGCCGTCACGGTACGGCAGTGCCGAAATAATTCGTTTGAATTGATAAGTAGTGGCAGACCTATGTGTCCGCTCGAAGGTTGATATGTTTTTACCAGGCCAGGGCGCACACGCTTTTTAAAATTCGTTCTGATAAGCTCGAAATAACAGGGCGGAACGAGAATTTTAAGGAGGATAAAATGGAAAATAAGATAAAGTCAATTTTTGTCCTGTTTTATATTCTTTTGTTCGTATCATATTCTTTCGCCCAACAGCGCGAGACTCAGCCTGTCGAGTTAAGGAAAATATCCGACAGGCTCTATGAAATTATAGGCGGCAGGGGAGCAAACGGTGGAGCATATATCGGCGATAACGGGGTCCTGATAATTGATGCAAAAATGGATCAAGAATCGGTAGATCAGGTGATTGAGGAAATTGAAAAGATAACAGTCAAACCGATAAAGTATCTTGTTAATACTCACAGTGACGGCGACCATGTTACCGGAAATCGGTATTTCGGCGAAGAAGTGACTTTTATCGCTCATGAAAATTGCAGGAAGGAATTTTTTCACGCCCGGAGGGATGGTACTCAATCGGAATGGAGCGAGCCTGAGCTGGTGCCTTTTGTCCCTTCATTGACATTCCGCGATAAAATGGAGCTTTATCTCGGCGCAAAGAAAGTCGAGCTATGGTATTTTGGCACGGGTCATACCACTGGAGATGCCGTTATTTACTTCCCTGAGGGAAAGACAGCTTTTCTCGGAGACCAGTTGTTTTTAGACCGGGCTCAACTGATCCATTCTTATAAAGGCGGCAATTCCTTTGAGCATGTCAAGACTCTTAAAAAAATGCTCCAGACACTCAATGCCGGGAATTTCTGCAGCGGACACAGCGATATGGCAGACCGGGAGGGAGTGAGGAATCATATTGCCCGGATGGAAGAGCGGCAGGAAATGGTTAGAGCTTTAATTGAAAAGGGCAGGAGCCTCGAGGAGGTAAAAAGTGCGTTTGAGGAAAATGAAGCGGGATTGATCGAGACTATTTATAATGAAATAAAAAGCTCCTTATGAGAGAATGCTGAAAAGCGGGTTATCCGTAGATATCATAAGGTTGGTTTAAAAAATCTGATCTGCTGGCTAAAAAAGCCCAGGCAATCTTCATTTTTCCCTTCAGCGCTAGCCGTTGCCGGGTCGATCGAGCATTTCAGCAGGCTAAAGGCAGAAGCAGAATTATTTACGATTAATTGCTTGTAAGAATGGCTTTTAATTGTTATTAAGGAAATAAAGCAGGGAAAAATCAAACCGGGTTTTATAACTGATTAACGCAGGCCAGACATAGTTTTTTGTTATTCCAAGCTGCTCCATGACATCCTGGTAGGTCCATGCCTGGTGTCCAAGCAAAGCTTCTTCCGGGATTTATCGCTGAATAAGCCATCCCGCTTTCAAGCAGGAAGCAAGCTTCACACACCGGCCGGAGACGCGAATGGCTGTTTCAGGCAGCAGTTTTGGCTCGGAGCATCCCTGATTGAGATTCACTTCAACGAGCTGTTCAGTTCCTTGGAGACCTTGAAAACAGCTTTTTTTCTGGCCGGAACGAATACTTCCTCGTTGGTTTTTGGGTTGCGGGCCTTGCGAGCCTTGTGGTTTTTTACTTTGAATGTGCCGAAACCGCGGATTTCCAAATGCTTGTTTTCCGCAAGGCAGTTTTTTACCTCCTCAAGAAATTGCTCCACCACGATTTTTACATCTTTCACTGTGAAGCCGGTTTTTTCTGTAATTAACTCAACTATGTCTGCTTTGGTCATGACGAGAGGCTCCTGGAAGAATATAAAGGCTTGTAAATAGAAAAACAAATGAACAGCTAACCTTTTTAAAATACTTACCATAGGAGTATAATCAACACTTGGGTCTAGGTCAAGCTATTCATTTGATCGAAAATGAATTAATTATTTGTGCCGCTGGAGTGAAAAAATCGTTTATTCAATGGGATATTTGGAGCTGGGGAGTTGGAGATCGAATATTCAATGCCGCGCACACCGCTGTGATCCGGTCTGGATAAGCGCACGAGCTTTAAGAATTTGTAATAATCCCCTGAAAGATTTAAGTTTAACTTTTCATATTTTAAAGCTGATTTTTAACCATAAATTAGCACCAGCCAAAAATATTTGAAATTTATTGTAATCTATTTAGTTGACCGGCCTGAGATCATTATCAATTTGTTTTTCAGGGGAATCCAGTAGACAGGTGTCAGGAGTCGGAATACAAAGTTCCCCCACCGCCCCGGGTAACCTGCCTGGCCTTTTCTACTATGCTTCGGACTCAATGTATTTGGGGTGGGGACTACTGACTTCTGTATTCTTTCTTTGCTGTGACTCATTGATTTTTGAAATTTTTTACAATAGTGAAAAATAATCTCTCAGAGTGAAATGTGTAAGAATCAAATTTCTATTTCCGTAGAATCTTTGGATCTGCTGTTGACTATAAATTTTCTCTGCTGGTTAAAATTAAAGGAGCCTGAGCCTATGAGAAAAAGCAATATTACCAAACGAATCTGGTGGGGCAGTTTTACTTTTCCGGAGAACACGGGGGGTAAGTGGCGGATAGGGCCGGCGACTTTCTGGATAGAGCGCTCGATACACGAATGGCGGGTGGCTTATAAGGCGGTTGATGAGTTGGCGGAAAACGGCGCTGAGGTCGCCCTCCCGCTACAAGGTCCGGTGGAGCACGGCTCTGGTGTCGCTGTCACCCGTTTCGGCATGAGCAAAACAACCGGTAATTTAACAATCACGCCTGTTCTGGCAGATCGATCCGTGGTAATTCGTCCGGAAACTCCGTTTTACATCCTTCCTAATCAGGATGTCGCTTTTTATGTCAGTTCCCCATTGTGGGTTCGCATAGAAACAGGCGACCCTCCTGTGGTTTTGCGAGATATCCCAATTTTCCGCCCCTCTGATACCTGGTTCGGTCCCTCCACTATGGAGGGAGAATTATGCTATGCCGATCGGGTATATGGACGCTTGAAACTTGAAGATATAAAATTCAGGCCCCATCGCGCAATCACTGTGGTATTTCTCCAAAACCAGGGCAGTGGATCTATTTTCCTGGAACGGCTAAACCTTCCTGTCCCGAATTTGTCCATTTACGAGGCCGAGGACGGTTATCTATGGACCCAGGCTGTCACCTTGAAAATGGGGATCGGTAAAAAAGCAGAGCTTGAATTAAAGAAAAAAGCTCCTGCTGCGGCTAAGAATCCGAAATTAATCAGCGGGCCCAGACAGAAAGCGGAAAAAAGTATTCTGTCTCGCGCGCTGAAAAATTTAATAATTTGATAAGGAGGGTATGGAAATGTCTGAGGCCTTTTCCTGGTTATCTGGTTTTATTACTCCGGAACGTGCAATTTCGCTGCTGAGGGCTGGTATTATCCTGGCGCTGGGAATAATCATTGCCAGGCTGCTTAGTTCCGGCCTCGGGAAAATCATGAAAAAACGCACCAGTCCACAGCAGGCTGCCACGATCAGTAAGATAAGCTTCTATTTTTTAATAACTCTGATCATTATTTCAGCGTTACGGGAGATGGGTTTTGACTTGAGCGTTCTCCTGGGTGCAGCCGGTATACTGACTGTGGCGGTGGGTTTTGCTTCACAGACATCCGCCTCGAACATAATCAGCGGATTGTTCCTGCTTGCTGACCGGCCTTTTCAGGTCGGCGATATTGTCGAGGTGGGAGGCACAATGGGGATAGTGAATGATATGGAGCTGTTATCGGTAAAACTGCGCACCTTCCAGAATGCTCTCGTGCGGATTCCGAATGAAGAAATGATCAAGACGCAGGTCATAAATTACACCCAGTACCCGATTCGCCGAATAGATATTGAACTAGGCGTCGCTTATAAGGAAGATATATCAAAGGTTCGTAAAATCTTATTCGATGTCGCCGCCCGCAACCCGCTAAGCCTTGAAGAGCCGGCACCTATATTCATTTTCAAAGGATACGGCGATTCCTCGATCGATCTGCTGTTTGGTGTATGGGTTAAAAAAGAAAACTTCCTCCTTTTAACAAACAGCATAAAAGAGGAAATCAAGGCGGCTTTCGATGAGAACGGCATAGAGATCCCGTTCCCGCACCGGACTCTTTATACAGGGAGTGTGACTGATCCATTTCCTGTCACGCTAGTCAATAAGGCCTAAGGGTTTGATATGGTAGGCGGGAAAATGACTGCCGACACGTTCTGGCTTTTGTCGCTGAATATTTGTGCCCGGCCCCCTGGCGCTAAACCGTTCCGGTCTTTATTATTATTAATCTGGATTAATAACCGGCCATTCTGAATATGAAAAATTCCGGATTTTTTTAGAGGAACAGAGTAATGCAATCTCAAAAAATTGGGACCGGTGGACACGGTTTCGGTACCGCACCTGTTTTCCTGGCCTCGATCAGCACCATACTGGGGGCAATTCTCTTTTTGCGTTTCGGGTATGCAGTAGGCCACACCGGGATCCTGGGAGCTTTAATGATCGTAGTGATCGGCCACCTGATCACCATTCCCACCGCGATCGCCGTGGCCGAGATCGCCACCAACCTGAAAGTCGAGGGAGGGGGCGCATATTATATTATCAGCCGTTCTTTCGGGACTACGGTCGGCGGTTCTATCGGCATCTCGCTTTATTTTTCCCAGGCCATCTCGGTCGCTTTTTACATGATTGCCTTTGCCGAGGCGTTTCGCCCTCTTTTCGGCTGGTTCCAGGAATTTACCGGTATCACTCCCGATATCCGGTTAATAGGCATACCCTCCACATTAATTCTGCTGCTGGTTATATGGCTCAGGGGGGCGCATATCGGCGTGAACCTGCTTTGGGTGGTTGCGGGCATTCTGGCGCTGTCGCTGGGGATGTTTTTCTTGGGAAAGTCTGCATATTCACCAGCCGAGATTAATCTGTTGGCCAAGGTGGAAAATCCTGACAATTTCTCCAAGGTATTTGCAATCATCTTTCCCGCATTCACCGGCATGATCGCCGGGATCGGACTTTCCGGAGACCTCAAGAACCCCAGGCATTCCATTCCTCTGGGCACTATAACGGCGACTCTTGCAGGAATGATTGTCTATGTCTTTGTGATCCTCAAATTAGGATTAGGCGCCACTCCCGAAGATCTGGCCACGGATCAGTTCATCATGAGCCGGATTGCGCTCTGGGGCCCGATCATTCCTATCGGCCTGGCAGCGGCGACTCTTTCCTCCGCTGTGGGCTCAATCCTCGTGGCGCCGCGGACCCTGCAGGCCCTGGCCTATGATAAGGTCTTTCCCACAGAAAAACTGAACTCTTATCTGGGATTTGGTAAAGGCCGGGTCAACGAGCCTGTCAACTCCACCCTGGTTACCTCGATCGTGGTGCTGCTGTTTGTCTCCTTGGGCAGTATTGATTTCGTGGCCCAGATAATCAGCATGTTTTTCATGGTCACCTACGGCGCTCTGTGCTCGATAAGCTTCCTGGAGCATTTTGCCGGAAACACATCCTACCGGCCCTCTTTCCGCGCAAAATGGTACTTCTCTCTGCTGGGAGCAATAGCCTCATTTGTGATGATGTATCAGATGCAGCCTTTATACGCTTCCCTTGCTATTCTGGCTATGGTCTTGATATACCTCTGGCTGAAACGGAGCCACGAAGGGGAAAGGGATTTGTCGGCTGTAATGAAAGGAGTGCTCTTCCAACTTACCCGTCAACTCCAGATTCTGATCCAGAAAAAAGGCACCAGGATGACAATGACAAACTGGCGGCCTTCCTTTATCGCTATTTCCTCACACTCCCTGACCCGTCTGGCGCCTTTCGATATTCTCCGCTGGATCTCGCACCACTATGGTTTCGGTTCGTTTATCCATTTTATCAAGGGGCCGTTAAATGATCAGACGCACAAGGAGGCAAAAGTTTTGCAGGCCAGACTGATCGAGCAGGTTCGATCCAGCGCTGCAGCGATCTATGTGGACACTATAATCAGCCCGAGCTTCAAGACAGCAGTGGCGCAGATAGTGCAGATTCCCGGGATATCGGGCCTTGAGAACAATAGTATTCTTTTCGAATTTTTAGACGATGAAAAAGACAACCTGGTGGACATTATCGACGGGACCAATTTCGCGGCAATCGCCGGTTTCAATATCTGTATCTTGAGATATTCCAAACGGCATTTCGGCTACAAGAAAAAGATCCATATCTGGCTCACCCCGGGTGAATATCGAAATGCGAATCTGATGATCATTCTCGGCTATATCATAATCGGCCATTCTGAATGGGAAGGAGGTGAAATCGAGCTTTATGCCGCATTTCATCAGAGTGTAATGGAAAAAGAGGTCGGCCGGCTGAATGAGCTTATTGCCAAAGGGCGGATTCCTATTTCGCCCAAAAATGTAAAACAGGTCCCTCTGACTGAGGACCTTGAATTCGATGAGCTGGTCAGCCAGCATTCTGAAAAAGCGGACCTGGTGATAACCGGGTTTTCTTTGAAAAAAATGAGACAGGATGGCGGGGAATTTTTCAAGGGATTCGAGAGAATCAAGGACATCCTTTTCGTGCGCGCAGGGCAGGAAATTCTGATTGCTGAGGATTTGGAATGATTGGCAAGCTCCTTTGCCAGGCTTTTCCTGCCCGGATGGATTCCAGGCGGTTCAATCCGCGATTATTTCAAAATGCCGCATGAAATGCGCCCCATAGATCGCCAGGGTCACTGCGTGAGGCATCAGGCGCGGCCGCCGGATAAGCGTCCACAACATCAGTTTCCAGTACTGCCACCTAACTCCGGGCTTGATGCCCAATTTATATATGGACATTGCAAAGCCACGCAGGCGGGTGATTGAAAAGCCACTGTTATACTTTTTGGTAAACCGGTAATTGCGCAAAAATGTCCGCACTCGTTTATAATAGGCTTCAGGCCTGTAAATATCACTGATCAGGTTTTTATACCCCTCGATAAGCACCTTATAATCCATTTTTGGCAGGAAATTGATCGAAAAATCGGTATTATCGCCGGTTATGTTTTTGATAATGCGATTTTCTTCTATCAGCCGTTTATAAAGTTTAGTACCTGGGGGAGCATTAAGAAGTCCGACCATAGAGGCAACTATGCCGCTCTCGTTAATGAATTGGCTCATGCGGGCAAAAATATCTTTTTTATCACTGTCGAATCCGACAATGAATCCCCCTTGAACCTGCAATCCCGAGGAATGCAGTTTTTTCACCTTGGCCATCAAGTCGACTTTGGCATTATGCAGCTTCCCGCATTCAATCAGACTCTCCTCATTCGGTGTTTCGATACCGACAAAAACCGTATCGAAACCGGCTTGAACCATCAACTGGATGAGTTTGTCATCATCGGCAAGGTTGATCGATGCCTGTGTCGAGAAATCGAAAGGATATTTTCTTTTTTTCATCCAGTGGATCATTGACGGCAATAATTCGTCTTTAATTCGCTTTTTATTACCGATAAAATTATCATCCACAAAAAACACCCCTTCACGCCACCCGCGTTGGTAGAGAGCTTCTAATTCACGCAGAACTTTGTCAGCAGGTTTTGTGCGCGTCTTGTGGCCGTAAAGTACCGTGATATCACAGAATTCACAATCAAACGGGCATCCCCGTGAGTATTGGACGCACAGTGTGGCATAGTTTTTAATATTCACCAGGTTCCATAAGGGGACTGGAGTGGTGTTCAGATCAGCCCATTTTGATGATTGATATATATGTTTCGGCTCTCCAAGCTCCAGGTCGCGGAGGAATTCCAGGAAAGTGATCTCCGCCTCATTCAGGACCAGGTGATGCACCTCAGGAAAATCCTGGGGTTGGGCAGTAAAAAGAGGGCCGCCGGCAACCACTTTGCGATCGAGCTGGAGACAGCGGGAGATGATCTTTTTAACAGATGACTTTTGGACTGTCATAGCGCTGATAAAAACATAATCAGCCCATAAAATGTCCGTGTCCTCCAGCGAGGAAACATTCAAGTCGACAAGCTTCAGATTCCATTCTTTGGGCAGCATTGCCGCCACAGTCAATAAACCCATGGGAGGATGCGATGCCTTCTTCCCAATGAACCGAAGAGCATGGCTAAAACTCCAGAAAGTATCCGGGTATCGAGGGTAGGTTAATAATATGTTCATTTCCGCCCTTTTTAAAATAAGTTATACCGACATAAGATATTGCCCGGCAGGCCCGGATTCATTTTTCGAATTCAAAGCTCTATCTAATAAAATAGTTTTTATAATAAAGCGAATCCGAACGAATTTGTTACATATATTTTTATAGCAGGGTTGTTAAAACGCGTCAAAATTGAAAAAGAGTATATCGATCCTTATATTTTTTGCATAGCAGGGAAAGCGTTAATCCAAAGAGACCACGTGAAGAAATAAACCCAGGTTGGAAGATTTCAAAGGAAAGCCAATAGCTTAAAATGCGGCCTTAAGGTTTGAGACCCATTTGACTTCTGGTTTTCTTTGGAATTCTGTCCGGGAAATTACCTCTTATCCAGTGTTGAACTCATAATGAGTGAGAAGAAAGATAAAACTGGTGAAAAATAAGTCGTGATGACGGAATATGCAACATAATAGAAGAAAAATCGTGATGAAATTACCCGGGGCAGTTCTGGAGACCTTGTCCTGTGAAAGGTGCTATTTCGAAAAATTTAACCTAACTCCATTCAGTTTGACTATTTCCCTGTCCCGCTCGTTTCGGGCAGGCCTTTACGATTAAATCTTTTTGACACTTAATTTGAAATTTTGTATCTTGATTTTGAAGTATTGGTACCTCTTACGACAGTACCAGGCTTTTTAGCTCCCGCGCAGGATTTGCAGTTGACGGCACAAACATGAAAAATTTTTCTCAAACCTTGAATCTGATGGGTACTCCCTGCCCGATGAATTTTGTGTTAATCAAAACAGCTCTGGACAGGATGACGGCAGGGGAATTGCTGAAAGTCTATCTGGATAAGGCTCCGGTGGGGCCGGATGTTGCAGAGAGCCTCACCAGCTGCGGCTACGAGTTAAGCTCGATCGAGGAAAAAGCTGAGGTTACCATAATCCTGGTCAGAAAGCGTGTCCAGACCAAATTTACAGGTCCTCAATCCCGGACCCGGCGTAAAGGGTGTAAGGGGTGCGGGTCGAAACGGCGGACAAGAGTCTAGTCATTTTTATTGGAGCGCAAGCAGTTAAATGGAAGCGGGTTTGTTTTTCTTATATTTATCAGCAGCATAATGCAAGGATATCACAAGGGGAATGTATGAGAGTACGGTTTTGGGGTGTTCGCGGGTCGCTGCCTGCCTCTATGACAAACGAGAAACTACGTGAAAAACTGAAACGCGTTATTGAAGTGGCCGTGGAAAAACAAATCGGTCCGGATACGAATGTTGATGCCTTTATCGAGCGGGAACTCGATTTCTGGGTTAAGGGAACGTTCGGAACCAACACCTCCTGCATAGAGATAGAAGGGGGTGGGGATAGTTTTGTCTTGTGCGATGCAGGAACCGGCCTGCGGGATTTCGGAAATAATTTCATTGATAAGCACGGTAGTGCTTCCGGACACAAATTTCATATTTTCCTCTCGCATCCGCATTGGGACCATATCCAGGGTTTCCCTTTTTTCATGCCGGCTTACATGAAGGGAGCCCGGATTACTATTTACGGCGGCCACCAGGATTTGGCAAAGGCATTTTCCACGCAGCAGAAAGAACCCTTTTTCCCGGTCGATTTTTCTGTCCTGGAAGCTGATATAGACTTTGTCCACTTGGAGAGCGGGAAATCCTACGAGATAGCAGGAATGAGAGTGACTGTCGCCGAGCAGAACCATCCCGGAGCTTCTTACGGATACCGGTTCGAAAAGGATGGAAAAGCGGTGGTTTATTCTACTGACTCGGAGCCTAAGTACCAAAATAAGGAAGACTTACCTCTTGTGGATTTTTTTCGCAACGCAGACCTCCTTATATTCGATTCCCAGGTGTTATTCGTGGAAGCCTGTACTTTCAAGGAAAACTGGGGGCATTCCAGCAATGTCATCGGGGTCGAGCTGGCCAAAGCCTCGAATGTCAAGCATCTTTGCATGTTCCACCTTGAACCGACCCTGGGTGACGAGGAATTGGAAAAATATCTGGAAGATACGAGATGGTACGCAAACGTGGCCGAGGGCGGCGCTCTTCAGGTGAGTATGGCTTATGACGGGATGGTTATCGAAGTTTAGCCTTTGGACAGATTGTCCAGGTACCGCTGACATTCATATTGCCGCGGCGCTTTGCTATCCGCGTTCAAGAAATACCCGAGCCGCTGACGGCTAATATGGGAGAGAGCCGGGGCTGGGTATCCCTCCCTCTTGGGAGTGCATCCTAATAGACCATCCTGTTGATAAAGCAAGTCATTTCTCCAATAAATTCCCCCGCAGGACAGTCACCGCCTGCCCGCTGATATATACCCTGTTTTCAGCGAGTCTCACCCTCACAAAACCGCCCCTGGAGGAGGCCTGATAGCCGGTCATCTCTTTTTTCCCGAGCCTTTCAGCCCAGAAAGGGGCCAGCGTGCAGTGGGCCGACCCGGTGACCGGATCCTCATTAATGCCTAAGGCGGGGGCGAAAAAGCGCGAGACGAAATCGCAGTCTGTCGACTGCGAGCGGCTGGTGACTATTATTCCGCGGGAGGATATCCCTGCCAGAGAGGGGAAGTCAGGCTTCATTTCCCGGACCTGCTTTTCTGATTCGAGCTCCACCAGGTAATCCTCGAGGCTGCGGCCAACATATTTCGGCTCGACACCCAGCGCAGCGGCAAGGCCTGCGGGCGCAGGGGCCGGTTTTTCCGGCCGGAGCGGGAAATCGAGCTCGATCCAGTCGCCCCTGCGGTGCGCAAAAAGCCACCCGCTGCGGGTGTAAAAGCGGGCCTCTT
Source organism: archaeon (assembly GCA_035528795.1). Lineage (GTDB taxonomy): Bacteria > Gemmatimonadota > Glassbacteria > GWA2-58-10 > GWA2-58-10 > DATKXY01. The sequence goes on from DATKXY010000215.1 coordinate 16,852, forward strand.
GATCCGGCTTGAGTCTTTTCTCCTCCCAGAGCGCATGAGAGCTCGCCAGGGTTGCATGGCCGCAGAGATCGACCTCGCAGGCAGGAGTGAACCAGCGCAGGCTGTAGCCATCCTCCTGCCTCAGCAGGAACGCGGTTTCCGAGAGGTTCATCTCCCGGGCCACATCCTGCATCCAGGTGTCTTGTCTGGGTTCATCCAGAAAGCATACCGCTGCAGGATTGCCCTTAAAGGGCCGATCAGTGAAAGCATCCACCTGAAAGATCGGCAGGCCTGTCATTTTAGCTCCATTTGTTGAGGTTTGTTTCGTAATATTAAAACCGTCCGGCTTAATCTGAATTATTCACAAAATTTAGTAAAAGGGTATAGGCTTTCGGTTTCTCAAGCATTTGCTCCAGACCGGACAAGAAGTCAGAAGACAGAAGTCAGAAGTTTAAAAAACTCTGGCGATCATTTCCAAAAATATTCTGAATTCTGACTCCTGGCTCCTGAATTCCAAAAGGTTATTATAAAAACTCCAGGTTGTCGTTTGTTCGTAATGGTCTGGAGCAGCGACAAGTTTTATGAATAATTCGGCTTAAAAACCCTGGTCAATTTCCAGACGCAGGACTCCCGCGGAGCCGACCGGCGGCAGGCTCACCACAAGCTCGCCGCCCTTTTTAGCCATCTTGCAGTCCAGGGCCGGCTTGTGATAGTCCTCGGCTCCGAGCCAGGAGGCTCTGGTCACTTTTTCGATTTCAGGCAGGCGCACTTTTACCTGAAGGCCTTTTTCAAAATTTCTGTCGGCAATCCTTACCTCCGGACGGATAACAGCGACCACTATGTCGCCGGGATCCCAGGGGGAATCAGGCGAGATACGCCAGATATTGCCCCTGGTCCCTGGCGGCAGGCTGAGCGGGTCAGGGTCGAAAACCCAGGTGCGATTGCGCAAAGCGAGCAAGAGGGCGTAATAGTGCTGGCTCATGTCAGGGTCTGCGGTCACCTGTCCATGGCCGATCTGCCCGCCCCACTCGAGTGTATATTTGAGGGTGTACTCGGCGTATTCTGCATCCTCGGCTGCGCTGTACTCATTTGCATGCAGGTGGCGGTCCAGGCACATGTAGGCGAACATGGCGAATATTTCCGCTCCGCTGGCCTCGCTTAACATCGAATCCATGCCCTTGATGCTCTCGATTGTCCGGGATTTGTTGATCATCAGGAGCCTTCCGGTATTGTGCCACTTGGGCGCAATCCGCTCGATCATCCTCTGCTGGCTGAAATTGACATTTGCCGCTAGCCTGTGGCCGAACATCGTGATCCCGTCATCGTGGGCGAAATCTATCCCGCCGTAAGCCCAGTTATCCAGGGCAATCCCGGCTATCCGTGGATAGAGCTCCATCATCAGATCCATCTGCCTCAACTGGTGGCTGCCGAACGGGCTTTCGGGATTGAAAAACATCACGGGCTGGTCGTGGTAGCATTTGGTGATCGACCCGTCGGCATTCCGGGTAACATCCGGGAAAAAACCTCTCTGGATCACGGTGATTGTGTCGCAGTGCATGTTGAACCCGTAAATGAAAACAGCCTGGCCGTTTTCAGTGAACATGTCGATCACTTTCCTGTTCTTGCGCACTGTGTTGTCAGGGTATTCCCTGGCGTATGGCTCGCAGAAGAAAGAGAAATCCGGGTCTTGCACTGCCTCGGGCGGGATGAATTCTCCGTGCCGGTAGAAATGAGTGTGCAGCCAGGCAGAGGCCGCGCCGAATCGCTTGTAGAGCTCAAGGTCTTTCCGGGTCACGTGCACGTTCCCGCCAAGGCGCGTGCCCCAGAGCGAGCGCATCCGTGGATGCATGCGGAAATATTCCGGGTAGGCCCCGGCGAGTCTGCCGAGCGCAGGCCGCCAGTGCGGGGCATGACTGTAGAGCCAGACACCGAAACGCAAGGGACGGTCTGCAGCCAGGCCCACAAAAAGCTCGGTGAAGCGGATCACCTTGATCTCATCGCCTTTCAGCGGTGGAGGCTGGGTCAGGTATTCCAGCCCGACTCCGGCGTTCGGCGGGCCGAGCCTGATATCCACATAAAGCGGACCCGGGTCCTCGGGTTCAGGACCCATGTTGAGCTGCACCTTGGTCATCTCCAGGGGCATGGCAATGGACAGTCCGGAGGCATGAGGCTCGTAAACCGTGTAAAGCGGTATCCCTGTGCGCGGCATATCCGGCTCCTGGATACCGTAGCAGTAACGGACCGGCTTCTTGTGAACCGGCGAGGGCTCTGGGTAGGAGGGCGCCCAGCCGAGCAGGCCCTCTTTGGCCGGCATGACAAAACTGATTCGGACATTCCGCTGCCCTGGCCACCTGCCGTTCTCGAGCTTTTCGAGCGCTGCCACGGCCTCCAGGTGCAGCCCCATGGCATCAGCGGTCAGGGTAACATGCATCGCAAACGGTGCACCCTCAAAGTGTTTGGTAAACTCTACTTTCTGGAGCAAGCCGGCCTGGGAGACTGTCAAATCAGTGACCCTACAGGGAGTGTCCCTGTCCGAGTAGCGCACCTTTTCCAGCTCGTCGAAAACCTCGAATCCACCGCTGCCAAGGGAGGAGTCGAAAAAGGTGCATGTCGTAAAGCGGAGCTCCGGGCGCTCGCTTTTGAGCTCGATCATTCTGCCGGTTTCACTGTTCCACAGGCTGGCGAGTCCACCTCCTGTAAGCTTCAAAGTGGCGGTCTGAGCTTGCAAAGGAATGAAGCAGGCTGGAAAAAAACACAGAAGAGCGGATAAGAAAAAGAGATTTCTGCTCTTTTTTAACATCAGAACTCCTGGTATGGTGGATAAATGAAATGAAGCGATTGCAGAGAGCATTTGAGAGAATATCAGCCCATTACTTGACTTGTCAAGATTTAAAAGATTGCTTATTCTATAGCTTAAGGGATTGGATCGATTGTGCATGGCAGTATCCTTTTCCTGTTATGTGGGTTTTCGATTAAAAAAGTACACAGAAGGGGTGCAAAATGAAAACTTTAATAAGCAGTCTCGTGTTTTTGAGTATGGCCTGGGGCTGTGCAGCGGCGGAAACTTATACTGCCAGGCTCGGAGAGAAAACATATAGCCTGGAGGAAGTTTTTTATGAGAATTTTTCAGAAGATTTACGTAACTGGCGGGCCGAGGGAGATGCCGAGGTGCGGTTGAACAGCGGCTGGCTGGAGGTGGATGCGCGCTCAGGCGAGGTAGGCGCCGTGACAATCTGGTGCACCAGTGAGTTCAGCGGGGCCCAGCTCGTGGAGTATGATGTGCGGTTGATGGATAATTCCATCCAGAGCAATATAAATATGTTCCTGATGGCCTCGATGCCTGAGGGCAAGGGGATTCTTGCCACTTCCGGCGAGCGCAACGGCAGTTACGGCCAGTACCACACTTTTCCCAACTACCTGGTCACCATTCTCAACGCCGCATCCTCTGAGAAACGGGAGATGCTGCGGGTGAGGATGCGCCTTGACCCTGGTTTCAAGCCGGCTGAGGAAAAATGGTACGAGCCGCTGATTTTCGGCCGCATCTACCATGTGGCTTATCTGATCCAACCGCCTGAGGTCACGGTTTTTCTCGACGGCCGGGAGCTTGCCCGGAGTACATACGGTTCCGTTCTCGAGCGCGGCCTGCACGGGCTCCGGATCTGGCATACGCATTCGATCTATGACAATTTCCGGGTGAGCCGGATAGTTGAATGACAAGCTTCTAGCTCGAAAGAGTATAGTCTTTTACAGTTAGTCCCCGGATGTAGAATTTGTGCGAGCCATATCAACCCGTTTTATTCATAAAACTTATCGCTGCTCCAAACCATTATGGAGAAACGTCGACCGGAAGTTTTTATAATAACCTTTCGGAATACAGGAGCCAGGAGTCAGGAGTTAGAATATTTTTGGAAATGATCACCAGAGTTTTTAAACTTCTGACTTCTGTCTACTGACTTCTGACTTCTTGTCCGGTCCGGAGCAAATGATTGAAAGACCGGAGGCCTGTTCCTTTCTATAAAATTTTGTGAATAAACCAAGTTGTTAAATATCTCAAAGAAAAAGCGAGGGCTTGATATGAAAAATTTTCATAAAGGGAGAACTGACATGTCCGAGGCCATGAAGCGGCGCGAATTTCTTGAATTAATGGGCGCCGGGGCCCTGGCCGCCACTGCCCTGCCCGGTTGTGTTTCCGAACAAGAGGGGAAAATCGCAAAAAAGGCTCCCAAAGAAAAGCCGAATATCCTCTGGATAAGCTGCGAGGATATCAGCCCTGATCTCGGCTGCTACGGGAACAGCGAGCTCTCCACTCCGAATATCGACCGCCTGGCGGGCCAGGGCCTTAAGCTCACCAATGCCTTCACCGTGGCCCCGGTATGCGCGCCCAACCGCTCAGGCATTATCACCTGCATGTATCCTAACTCGATCGGCTCGATGCACATGCGCACGAAAAATGAAATGCTCGATATGGTTTACGAGACAGTTCCTCCGCCTTATGTCAGGTGTTTCCCGGAATACCTGCACGCCCAGGGGTATTACTGTACGAACAGGTCCAAGACCGACTACCAGTTTGCGCCTCCCATAACAGCCTGGGACTGTCAGGGCGAAAATCACGATGACTGGGCGGGAAGGGCGGCAGGCCAGCCGTTTTTCTCTGTGATCAATTATACCATGACCCATGAAAGCATGATCCGCACGCCACTGGAGAAAGACCCTGTCATAGACCCGGACAGCGTGACTATTCCCCCTTATTACCCTGATACCCCGGTTGTCAGAAGGGACTGGGCGCGGTACCTGGACCGGATCGAGGAGCTGGATAAAGAGGCCGGAGCGCTTCTGGAGAGGCTCGAGCGGGACGGACTGGCCGGGAACACGGTGGTCTTTTTCTGGAGCGACCACGGGCGCGGACTGCCGCGGGCCAAACGCTGGCTCTACGATTCCGGGATCCATGTTCCGGTGATTGTGCGCTGGCCGGGAGTTATCGAGGCGGGCACTGTATCGGATGAGCTTGTGTCCTCAATCGATTTCGGGCCGACCGTGCTCTCGATCGCCGGGGTGGAAGTACCCTCATACATGCAGGGCCGCCCCTTTTTAGGGGAGCAGAAAGCAACCCCCAGAGAATATATTTTCGCCCACCGCGACCGGATGGATGAAAAGTACGATATGATCCGCTGCGCGCGGGACAAAAGGTTCAAGTACCTGCGTAATTTTATGCCCGAGAAACCCTACGCGCAGAACATAGCTTACATGGACCTGATGCCCACCATGCAGGAATGGAGAAGGCTTGCGGCAGAGGGCGAGCTCGAGGGCCCGCAGAAACTTTTCTTCCAGAAGGCCAAGCCGCCTGAGGAGCTCTACGACACCCAGGCCGATCCGCACGAGATCAACAACCTCGCCGGAAACCCGGAGTACAGGGATGTCCTCGAGCGCATGCGGAAAGCTCTCGCTGACTGGATGGAAGAGATTAAAGATCTCGGGTCCATCCCGGAGAAAGAGATTCAGGAGCGGATGTGGCCCGGCGGAATCCAGCCCGGTACAGCCAGGCCGGAGATCGAGCCGGATGGAGGCAAGTTCGAGGGCCCTGTAAGGGTAAGGATTGCCTGCCAGACCGAGGGCGCCTCGATAGCCTATACGAGCGACCAGGGCGAAAACCCGCACTGGCTCCTCTGCACCGGAGAAATCGAGCTCGACCGCAGCGCCAGGCTCAAAGCCCGGGCCATCCGGATCGGCTTTTCGGAAAGCCCGGAGGCTCAGGCTGATTTCGAGATTGCGTAAGGAACTGCCTGATAAAAAAGAGCGCTCCTGGATGCCCTTTTAATCAGTGGTCTCTTAACGCGCTCAATCCTCGAGCGCCCCGGCGCTCCTGAATTTTTCCAGAGCCTCTTTTTCCTCAGGGCTTCCCGGCGCTACGGGCCGGATCGCCCGCCTGTGAACCAGGGCTATGAAACCGAGCCTGAGAGCATCCTTGAAAGTGGAGAGCACGCAGTACTCTGTGGCGATTCCGCAGAGTGCGACAGAGCGAATGCCCAGGCCCTTCAGAAGGGGCGCCAAACCTGTGCCCTCGAACCCTGAATAGGCCTCCTTGTCAGCAGATACGGCTTTGGAGACCACCAGGTGGCAGGGGGGGATCTTTAGTCTGGGGTGAAAGGCCGCGCCGGGCGTACCGGCTACGCAGTGGGGGGGCCAGGGACCGCCCTGGGCGCGGAAAGAGGAATGGTTTCCCGGGTGCCAGTCCCGGGTGAAAATGACCAGCCTGTTGGCTGAGATATACTCTGAGATCAGGCCGTTGATCTGATCGATTACCGATTCCGTGTCATGAGCCGCCAGGGCGCCGCCCGCGCAGAAATCCACCTGAAGGTCCACCACCACCAGGGCATCTTTCATCTTCCCCTCCTATTTATCGAGATCCGGATTGCTTATAGACTGTTAGGGCCGGGGGGCGGGCCGGCAGCCTTTTTGCAATAGCACCATAGGCGAATTTCACCGTGTCGCTGGCCTGAAGCAAAAAGGCTGCCGGCCCGCCCCCGTGTTAGCGGCTGGATACGCTGGAAGCTCCACTCTCAGTGACAGGCCTGAGCTTTTTTTTGTAATTGGTCCGGGATCAATCACCGAATTTCAAAAGAGGCGCGGATCCAGGGTCTCTTTTCACAGTGAGGCCGGGATACTCTTTTCGCGCAGCAGGGTTGTCCGGATCATAAAGCACCAGACTGTATTTGCCTTCTTTGTATGCCGGAAGGGCCTCTCCGGAACTTCTCAAGGGAAAGGCGTATATCAGGGAGCCCCCGCTCTCATCGTATACGGCTGCACAAACCCTGGTCTGGGCGGGGAACTCGACCCGGGCCAGGAAGCCCACAGGTTCCCTGAGATCCATCTGCTCCTGCGTAAAAGTGACAGGCCAGCCTTTGAACTGGCCGCCGCCCTCCCGGTCCGGCGGCACATTATACGGCCAGCACTCGATCAGGTAAGTCCCGGCTTTTTTGTCAATTCGCACGATCCCGACCCCGTCGCCCTGGCAGAGCCTCACCGAGTCCACATTGACCTCGGGCCTGGAGTTCCATTTTCTCAGGGTCTGGTCGCGGTCGCCCATGAACTGGACATCCGTGGGATTGGCCGCAGCGAGCAGGCAGAACCGGTTGCCGAAACCATCCGTAAATTCGCCGGTACAGCCCTGCGGGTCTGCCAGCGGCCCACTGCCTTGATCCTTTGGATAGAACCAGCGCCAGAATATATTGCCCAGGGCCGGTACGCAGAACTGCACCGGACCGTCCGAAAAGGCATCGAGACCCATGCTCACCAGGGTAGAAAGGTGCTGGTCGCCGCAGACAATCATGGCCCGGGCCTTGCGGAAAGCCTCGAGCGCCCGGTCTCGGCCCCTTTTCGGCCAGCCGCCTGTGTCCGTATCCCGGGTAACGCTCCCCTCCCGGTCTGTCTGCACGGAGGCGTAAGAGCCCTGGCTCAGGACAACTTTCATCGCCGCTTTACGCCAGTCTTTGGCCCACTCCTCGAGGAACTCGAGCTGGCGCTGGCCCAGGAGGCATGCCTCGCTCTCATCCGTGTAGCGGGAGGACTTGAACTTGCGGTCCTCGAGCAGCGCGAAGCTCACGCCGCCATAGGAGAACCCCGTGTAATAGACTCCGATATCGTTCAGTACCGGCGCCGGATCGTAGGGATCCGGGTTGTGGGCACACTGGGTGCGCTCGACCAGGCGCACGAACAGGGGGTCTCTCATGTAGCCCCCGAGCCAGTTTTCGCCTGTCATGTTCAGACGTCCGCCCCAGCCCCAGACATTTCCCTGGTAGATATCGTGGTCATCCACCTGGCACACTGCCGGACGGCGGCGGGTGAGCTCTCCGAACGCCCAGTGCCAGAGATACCACTTGTAAAGGTAATCGAGAACAGGGAAACGGTCGCTTTGCTCGGGTGCAGTGGGCTTTCCCTCATAGATCTGGTCGCCGGTGAAACAGAGCAGGTCGACCTTGAATTTCGAGAGATTATCAACAGTCTCGGCGAAGGGAAACCAGACATTTGCAGGAGTCCAGCGGCCTACCACCGGACCTTTGTCGCTGGGCGCCGGGCCTGAGTCCGCTGTGCGGCCCATCACTCCCATGCCAGTAAAAGCGGCCAGAGAAAAAATTTCTCCGAATCCCGGCTCCCTGGCGATTGTACCCTCGTAGTACCAGGTTTTACCATCCTCGCCGTGATAGACCACGCGGAATGCCTGCTCTGTCTCACTCTTCCAGCCTTCCACGCGGAACTGCGCGGTATAGTCCGGCATCGTAATCCTCGCGCTGTCAGCAATCGCCCAGATGCTATTGCCAGAAGAATCCCCGGTCTTTATCTCCAGGTAAGCTTTCAGAGGCGCAGGATAGCGCTCCTCAGGATTGCCCTGGTAAGCTACAGGGGCAAACTGGGCTGTCATCTTGAGAACACCGCCCGCCATAGTATAGAGTGTACCCATGACAGGGCCGAAAGCTCTTTCCGGCCGGGCGCGCAGCTTGTCGCCCCAGACGCGGAAATTCCGGAAGCGGACCGCGGGATAGCCCACCTGCTCAAGGGAGCTGAACGCAATGGCAAAAGACCCCATTACCTCGCGCCCCGGCCTGCCCGGAAGAACGAGCTGGGCAAGTCTCTCCCCATTTGCAGCATTGAAAAGAACCAGGCGCAGATCATAAGTTCCTTTGCTTGACCCGGGTCCGACCTCGAGCCTGAGCGAGAGCTCGGTGCCGTGAGCAAAGACAATTTCCTTTTTAATCGGTACTCCGGCAAGCTCGGGATATTCCCTGGCCTTGAATTCGCCGCTCATGTCCCGGAATGTCAGTTTCGCTGTGGGGCCGAGCTCCAGGAAAGCCAGAATTCCGCCTCCTTTTCCGGAATTCGAGTGTACCAGGGCCGCAGCCCGCCAGTCAAGAAGGCCCGCGCCTGCGCCAATCAAAAAACCTGCGCGGCAGGCAGATGGAACAGGAACCTCGGATGAGAGATCCACGGAGAGAGTAAAACTTCCGGTTTCAGGGAGCACTTCCCGGGTGATCGCATGCACTGTACGCACCGGGCAGGCCGGATCGCCGTTCGTGGGCCTGAGGTAACCCTCTCTCACCTCCCAGTCCGCCAGGCGGTTGGCCCAGAGGTTGGGCCCCACCCAGCGCATTAAGCGGATATAGTCCCAATTTTCAATCGGCGGCGAGTTCTCTGTCAGTTGAGCTGCCGCGAACCGAGCCGCCGAGGCACTAAGCAGGATAAGACAGATTGATACATTCAGCGCGGCCCTTACTCTCATGGCTGCCTCCGCATGCTGGGCGTTCATTAATCAGACCATAGTATTAGGCGCTTAATGCACCTACATCGACAACAAATTGTCGATGTGAGAATACAGAATACAGAATTCTCCTGAAAAACAAGTTGAGAATGACCTCAGGTCGATCAACTGATTAGATTACAATAAATTTCATATATTTTTGGCTAGAATTTGAAGGCCGGGACAATTTTTAACGGCCCGCTCAGTACCCATCGCCTCCCTGGCGGAATTTCTCTGGATTAAAAAGAAAGGAGCCCGGGGGCAGGGGATATTTCTTGGTAAATTTATGGGTCTCAGGGTCGATCCCGAGGATGCGGGCCATGGTGAGACCCCACATTTTCGCTCTCGATGCTTCGGGAATCTTGTTGGCGTCCAGGAACATCTGGAAGCGCTCGATATTGCCTGGCAGGCCCTCGGGCTGTTCATCCGTGCCGAACACGATGTGCTCGAAAGCGTCCGGCCCTCCCTTGAGCGTATGCGCCGTGGTTTCCCCCTCCTCGGCTTTCCACCACAGGATCTTGCTGAAACGCTCGAGGTCGTTGAGCTTGATCAGCTTGTGCAGAGTGGAGCCTGTGATGTCAAAAAACACATTGGGGCTCCAGCGGCAGACCTCAGCGGCTTCATCATACCAGGGATTGCCGAAATGCGCGCCCTGGATCACTGTGCGGGGACACATTCTGGCTATCAGATCGAGATAGCCCGGGCGCATGCGCATGGTCGACTGGAACACGGGCCTGTCAGTGATACTGCGGCTGGTTATCCCGGTATGGAACAGCATTACCAGGCCGTACTGCTCGCACATCCGGTAAAGCTGATGATATTTGGGATCGTCCCAGTTTTTTTCCGGAGAATGAAACTTCATCCCCACAAAACCGGCCTTGTAAAATTCCTCGATCTCGCGCACGGCGTTCGGGTCATCCGGCCTTACCCGGCCGTAGCCGATAAACACATTCGGATACTCCCGGACTGCGTTCTTGATCAGCTCGAAATCTTCCATGAATGTAAGCACGCAGGCCATGGCGTTGTGCTCGCGGTAGATTTTCACCACCCTCTGCACCCAATCCTGGTCGTGTCCGGCATGGATGTGGGAATCAATGACAAACCTTTTTGCACAGAGGGCCTGTCCGTATGAAAGGACGACCAGCACGATCAGTAAATAAAGGACACGGAACCTTGAGGCTTGCATTTTGCCTCCCTGGGTTGGGGTTTGGAAGGACATTGGAAAGTGAAGAGTTAATGCTAGATCACCGTTGGGATTTTTTCAAGTCTTCTGTCAAGCTCCACAGCCAGATCGGAGTTTTTCTGGATCAGGTTGACTGTCTCAAAAGGGTCCTCCTCCAGGTTGAATATATACTGTTCGCCTTCCTTATCTTTCAGGTATTTCCACTTGCCGGACCTCACGGCCCGGCTTTCTCCGTAGTCCCAGTAAAGAGTTCTTTCCTCTGGCGCACTCTCAGGCTGCAAGAGGTGCTTTGAGATATCGGTTCCATCCAGGTCCGCTGTATCAGCCTGTGCTCCGGCAAGGGATGCGAAAGTGGGGAAGAAGTCCAGGTGCGAGCCCACCTGGCGGCTCACTGCTCCGGCCGGGATCACACCGGGCCAGCGCATCAGGCAGGGAATCCTGATCCCGCCCTCGAAAAGCTCGCCTTTCTCTCCGCGGTATTTACCGTTGTTTCCTCCGTAATCCGGGTCTCCGCCGTTGTCACTGGTGAAAATCACCAGGGTATTCCCGGCCAGGCCCAGATTTTCGAGCGCAGTCAGCACCTCGCCGACCCCGTTGTCCATGCTGACTATCATTGCCGAGTAGATGTTGCGATTCTTGTCCGGCCCGGTGAATCTCGAAACAAGCTCCTCTGGGGCCTGGAGCACATTCGCCTCATTTCCCGGGGCGTCGGTCTTGCCGTAGTGCGGAGAGTTGTGGGCCAGGTTGAGGTAGAAAGGTTGTCCCTTGCTCTGTTCAAGGAAAGAGACCGCTTCCCTGGTAAAAAGCTCGGTTGAGTAGCCCGGCTCCTCGATCAGCTCCTGATTACGGTAAAAACAAGGCTCCCCGCGGTAGCGGTGCGTGAAATAATCAATACACCCCGGGGTGAACCCGTAGAAATAGTCGAAACCATGGTTGGCAGGAAGAAACCGCTTGTTGCCGTGCCCTAAGTGCCACTTGCCGATCAGCGCGGTGGTATAGCCTGCCTCTCTCAGCACCTCGGCGACAGTTGTCTCGCCCTGCTCGATACCGCGCTCCGAGTCTGTCTCCGAGGTAGGCATGAGTGGGCTTGTCAGCTCGTGCCTTGAGCGGTCCGGCATCAGGCCGGTCAATTGGCTGAAACGCGAGGGAGTGCACACCGGGGCGCTGACATAGAAGTCCGTGAAGCGCACGCCCTGCGCGCCGATCGAGTCGATATGGGGGGTGGGGATCTCGCTGCCGTAGCTCGAGAGATCCCCCATGCCGAGGTCATCGGCATTGATCACGAGGATATTGGGCGGGCCTGTCTTTTTCCTTGTGCCGCAGGCCAGCCCGGCAGCGAAAACCGCGCCGAGCGCGGTTCCGCTCACCCGTTTGATAAAGCTGCGGCGGGAGACAGCGCCGGGAAATTTTGACATTTTGGCCCCTGAGATGTGAGAGTTGTCAGGATGATGATGAGAATTTACAAGATTTTTACACGCTTTGCAAACTTAAGGTGCGGCTGATGATTTGTAATACTACAAACAACTCTGGGAGATTGGAAAACATATGTAATTTGAATGATAGAAACCTTTATTGATTTTCATACAGCTATAAATATCAATAGGTTATCATATGGGCGGTTCGTGAACCACCCCTACGGGCCGAATATTATCTTTTTATGCGGGATTTTTTTAAAGGTCTCTACCTGTTCGTGTTCACATCCGCTTTCATGCTCAGGCAGATTTCCGTGAGTCGCCCGGCCAGGGACTGATTTTCCTGGGCCAGGTTGTTTTTCTCCTCCGGGTCCGCGGCCAGGTCCGCAAGGAACACCTCTGGCAGGATGTCCTTGTCTTCAAAGCTTGCGCGGCCGTTCAGGATCAGTTTCCAGTCGCCCTCCCTGAGCGCGAGCTGGTCCCGGATTTCCCAGTAGAGCCGCTTGTGGGGTGTTTTCGCATTGCCCAGGGCCATGGGCAGGATATCGGAGCCGTCGATAACCCTGTCTGCCGGCAGAGGGACGCCGGCGATCCTGAGCAGGGTCGGCAGGATGTCGATTGCGCAGCCGAGCTCGCTGCAGGTCGTGCCGGCAGGGATCCGGCCCGGAAAGCTCAGGATAGCCGGCATGCGGATCCCGCCCTCGCACAGGCCACCTTTGAATCCCCTGAACGGAGCGTTGCTGCCGCCGTGGTAATACTCTCCGGAGCCGTCGTGCAGGCAGCGTTTTTCTATAGTTGCGCCGTTATCGCTCTGGAAATAAATCACCGTGTTCTCGAGCAGGCCCTGGTCTTTGAGAACTCCCATGATCTTGCCGATACTGTCATCCACTGTGGCAACCATGGCTGCCTGCTGCCTGCGGTGGGGCTCGAGGTGTTTGAAGCGCTCGAAATACTCTGGCGGCGCATGCATGGGATAGTGGGGCGAATTATAGGCCACGTACAGGAAAAACGGCTCCGCGCTGTTCTCCCGGATAAAACGCACAGACTCGCGGGTGATAATGTCCGTGAAATAGGTGCCGTTCTCCCAGACCTCCTGGTTGTCCTTCCACAGGTCATGCACCGGGTAGATGCCGCTGCCCATTTCCCAATACATGATATGGGAATAGTAGTCGATACACCCGCTCAGGAACCCGTAGAACTGGTCGAACCCCTGGGCGTTGGGCCGCGATTCCGGAGTCGAGCCCAGGTGCCACTTGCCGAACACTCCCGTGCGGTAGCCCAGTTTCTGGAGCGCTTTGGGGATCGTTATCTCATCCTTGTAAAGTCCCGGTGAGCTGCGGCTGGCGGTGAGTATCCGGTTTACCCCTGTGCGCTGGGGGTATCGTCCGGTGAGGAGCGCGGAGCGCGAGGGTGAGCATACCGGCGAGGCGCTGTACCAGTTGGTGAATCTCACTCCGGAACCTGCCAGGGCGTCTATGTTCGGGGTGGGGAGGTCAGCGGCGCCGTAGCAGCTCAGGTCTCCGATGCCCTGGTCGTCAGTGTAGAAAATAATGAAGTTGGGCTTTTTACCGGCTGCGAAAGTTTCTCTGGGCATGAGAAAACCCGCTGACACAAGCCCTGAACACGAGATACGCAAAAAATCCCGCCGGTTAAGCCTGTGCTGAGGTTTCATCGCTCATATCCTTTGCAAAGATTGGAAAATTCTGGATTGAGATTAAAAGCGTGTTGATTTTTTAACGGTTATAGTCTGAAAAATCGAATAAGGTTGAGGTTGTATCAGAAATACAGGGGAAATTAACACTTGTATAGAGGCGACCGGCCGGTCACATCTGCTTTTATCTTTAAGGCAAACAGTGAGCTGCTCCTCGCCTAGGCTTGACGCGCCTCCTTTTGCCCCTCGGCCTGGTTTACCGGCAGGAGGATCAGGCCGCCGATCAGGAAAAACAGCACCACAGTGGACACTCCCCAGCGCTGACTGTGCGTGAGGCCGGTGACAATCCCAAGGGTAAGCGGCCCAAGGAAAGAGCTGAACTTGCCTGAGAAAGCGAAAAAGCCGAAAAACTCGGCTTCCCTGTCTATAGGCGAGAAGCGGCCCATCAGGGAGCGGCTGGCCGACTGGTTTGGCCCGGCGAAAATCCCGATCACGATTGCCGCCGCCCAGAACCAGAGGACAGATTGAGTGGCTGATGCCACCAGCGCTGCAACGGAAAGGGCGATAAGGCTGACCATTATGGTGGCCTTGGCCCCGACTTTATCATCGAAAAAACCGAAAAGGAACGCCCCGCTGCCAGCTGCTAAATTTAGCACAATGCCGAAAATCAAGATATCTCGCATCTCGAACCCGAAAGTCACCCCGGCGTAAATGCCCCCGAAAGAAAAAATCGTCACCAGCCCGTCATTGTATATCAGGCGCGCCAGGAGGAAACGCAGCAACTGGCGGTAACAGAGCAGGTGAGAAAAGGATCTGGCTAGCTGGATGAAGCTGGATTTGATTATCCCGCGCGCTGCCGGGGGAGAGAGCCTCTTTTTCTCCTTGACAAAGACCAGGAAAGGCAGGCAGAAAACCAGAAACCACAGGGCTGTGAGCAGGTTGGTGGCCCGGATATGGAACCCCTCCCCGCGGCTCGAGCCGAGCCACAGGTTGTCATCCGGCCCCATGGCAATGGCTTTGACAACATTGTCAGCCAGACCGTTTGATGTGGTATAGGTAGTCCAGTTCATTCCGTCAAACTTGCTCACTCCTCCGGTCGTACCGAACCAAAGATTGCCATCCGGGTCTGCGAAAGCGGCCTTGACAACATTATCGGCCAGACCGTTTTTTCTGGTATACGTAGTCCAGCCTGCCCCGTCGAACCTGCTCACTCCGCCCCAGGTAGCGAACCACTTGCCGCCTGCGGAGTCGATGGCTATAGCATAGACATTATTATCAGCCAGGCCGTCCTTTGTGGTATATGCGGTCCAGGCGGCACCGTCAAATTTACTCGCCCCTTCGGTTGTGCCGAACCACAAGTTGCCCTCCGGGTCTACGGCAATAGAATAGACACTGTTATCTGCCAGTTCGGAGGAATCGGTATAGGTTGTCCAGCCAGTCCCGTCAAACCTGCTTACCCCTTGTCCCTCCACTCCGAACTTTTTCCAGGCGGCAAACCACAGGCTGCCATCCCGGTCTACGGCGACAGCCCGGACTCCATTATCGGCCAGGCCGTCCTCTTTGGTGTACGTAATCCAACTGACACCGTCAAACCGGCTGACCCCATTTTCTGTCCCGAACCACTTGTTGCCTTCAGGATCTACAGCTATTGCGTAAACATTGTTGTCAGCCAGTCCGGCGGAATCTGTATAAGTTGTCCAGCCAGTACCGTCGAATTTGCTTACTCCTTTCCCCCAGGTAGCGAACCATAAACTGCCCTCATGGTCTATAGCGATATCATTGACCCAGTTGTCAGCTAGACCATTGTCGGTATTATATCCAGTCCAGGCGGAGCCATTGAACCTGCTCACTCCCCCGGTAGTGCCGAGCCAGGGATCCGGGGTGATGACAAAACCCACCAGGGCGAGTCCCATGCAGACAAGTCCCCCGGCATAACCCATGCCCCAGGCGAATCCCGAGATCCGGCCGATATTCTCAGGAGTGGCGATATCAGGGAGAAAGGAATTGTAAAAGACCATACCCAGCTCGAAAGCCAAGTTGGCCACAACAAAAACGGCGAGGGCCGTATAGACCTGCCCCGGCCGGATGAATGCGAGCACAGCGGTCATAATTACACAGACCAGGGTGGAAAGGGCGAGAAACTTTCTCCGGCTGCCCCGGCGATCGGCCAGGTTTCCCAGCACAGGGGAGCTCAAAGCCACCAGGAGAGCGGTCGCGGTTATGGCGCGGGACCAGTAGACTGTGCCGGTGTTCCCGTCCGGGGCGATTGCCTTGGTGAAATAGGCGCTGTAGATAAAAGTCACTACGAGCGTGGTAAAGGCCGAGTTTCCCCAGTCATAGAGGGAAAAGTTCAAGACTTGAAAGCGGTTGCTAGACATAAGGGTCCCTTTCACGCATCAGCTTGAGCCAGCGCTCAAGCAGCTCTTTTTCCTTGCCTTCAGGAGGGATCGCCGGAAGGAACTCGACTGCCACGCGGCCCAGCCTGAATCCGGGATTCATGCGCGAGAGGAGCTTGCCGGTGCCGCGGATGTGAGCGGGTATTAGAGGGGCCCGGCAGCCCAGGGCGAGCCTGGCGACTCCGGGCTTGGGTTCGTCGACCTTGCCGTCAATTGAACGCTTGCCCTCAGGAAAAAGGCAAAGGGGGAAGCCCAGCCTCAGCAGCTCCTCGGTGTACTGGAGGGACTGGGCGGTTGTTTCCAGGGTTCCGGTTTTGATTATCCGCCCCCGGTAGCACATCAGCGAAAATGGAAAATGGTCGAAAATATCCGCGATTGCCAGGGCGAAAAGACGTTTGCCCACCCTGTAGGGTACCACAGCGTGGATTAACAGCCCATCAAGGTAAGAGACATGGTTCGGAGCAATGATATATGCGCCCTCGCGCGGCAGGTTTTGGATTCCGCTCACCCGTGCACGGAACAACAGGCGCATGGTCAGGTGCAGCTTATAGTGGCCCCAGAACCTGAATAACCTTCCCCAGAGACTCTCTTCCAGATCGACCAGTTCACCCAGTGGAGGGAAAGAGTCTCTCTTTCTCAGGCCTCTGGCTTCCCCAGGCACGCCTCCGGCATAGCTGGCCGCTAAGAATGGGCGAAGGTGGTTAATTGTCAGCACGGTCCCCGCTTCTTCATCGCTCAATGCCAGGCCGAAATGACGTTCGAAAGCGGAGAGGAATTCGAGTTTGGTGAGGGAGTCGAGACCCAGGTCGAGTTCCAGATTTTCTTTCCCGGTGATTTTTCTTTCCCATTTAAGGGTGCGCCGGACAAAAGCCAGCAGCTCGTCTTCGGTCTCTATGGCCTGAATTTCGGTATCTTCTTTTGACTCCGCATGGTCTTTTCCCCGGCCCAGGGTTTCCATAATCTTATAGCGTTTCAGTTTGCCGAGCCGGGTTTTGGGGAAAGGCTCGTCATAAAGCATCACGCGGGTAACCCGCTGGTAGGAGGGGAGGCCTACAGTGAAGTTTTCGATCTCGAATTTGATATCTTCATAGATATTGGTCGTGCGTTTACGCTTCAGAGCCTCGCGGGAGGGCACAACCACCGCAGTGAGATTTTCGCCTTTTTCATCCTCCAGGCGGCAGATACAGACTTCATCGATCAGCTCGCTCCTCGAATAGACTTTTTCCAGCTCTTCCGGATAGATATTCTTGCCTGAGGACATCACGATTATTTCCTTGGACCTGCCGCTGAGGAAAAGGTTACCCTGGGAATCAAAATGGCCGAGATCACCGGTGCGGAACCAGCCTTCGAGAAAGGCTTCCTTTGTGGTTTCCGGGGCATTGAAATAGCCGAGCATCACATTGGGCCCGCGCACGAGCACTTCCGGCTCTTCTATATCCGGGTCCGGGCGCACGAGTTTAATCTCTACGCCCGGCGCAGGCCTGCCCACAGAGCCGAACAACGGTTTTTGAAGTGAATTGACTGTCACGATCGGGGCGGTTTCGCTCAGGCCGTAAGCTTCCAGGATCCTGAAACCGACTCCGGCAAGGTCGCGGTGTATCCCCGGATCGAGACGGGCGCCCCCGCAGGCGAAAAACCTCAAATCCGGCATGCGGCTGTGCACTGAGCGAAAAAGATACCGCCCCGGGCGGAATCCCTGCTCGAGGCCCAGGCTGCCGATCTTGAAAAGAATCCTGAAAAGCATGCGCTGGATGAGCGGTCTTTCAGCCACTGAGGAGAAGATGCGGCGATGGAATACATTGAGCACACCGGGGACAACCGCCATTATCGTGGCGCGCTGCTCTGCTGCGGCGCTCGTAATGTCCTCTCCTTTGAGCGACCGGGGGTAGATAATTGTGGTCCCGATGCAGAGAGGAGTGAGCAGGGTAGCGGTAAAGGGGTATACATGGTGCAGGGGCAGGAGGTTAAGCAACCGGTCCGCGGGACCGATTAATCCTTTTTGGGAGATAAGAGTATCTATGACATTGTGCAGAAGATTTTTTTCGCTGAGCATTACCCCTTTGGGCGTGCTGGTGGAGCCCGAGGTGAAAACAATGGATAATGGCTGGTCTTCCGGTATGGGCACTGCTTTGAATTCGATATTTCCCGGAGAAAAGTCAATTGATTCAAGCTCGATTATCCTTGGCACGCTGCCAGCGAACCGTCCGGCCAGGAAGCGATCGCAGGCTGCAGCCTCCGGCTTAAGGAAAGAGAGGATATTCCGCACTTCGTTATCCGTGATTTCCGGGTCGAGAGGGGTCACAGTGAGCCCCGCCAGATGGATGCCGAGACACGCAGCTCCCCACCCGGGGGAATTAGCGCCCATGAGCACCACTTTGGCCCCAGGCGGCAGATCCATTCGGGCGAGCTTCTCAGCAGTCCGGCAGGCGCCGGTATAGAAGCCGTGGTAGGAGACTGTTAGCGCAGCACCGGATGACAGCTCGATAAAGGCGGGTTTTTCAGGATACCTGGCGGCAGATAAGGCGATCATTTCGGCAAGCTTACCCGTAAGCCCTCCTTTCCCGGCTCTGGGCGTTTAAAAACAAAGTTAATTTAAATTAATGTTGAAACTCGATTTCTACAATATTTCAGGCCTGAAATTTCGCCAGGTAAGTATGTCGTAACAGGTGTGTTGATAAAGAATGGTTCAGAGAGGGCTCGGAATTCAGAAGATAAAAGCAAGGGGATGTCAATAAAAACAAGAGGTAATTTGAGGCTTTGAAATTGACAACAATTTTGAAAGCTAATTCTTGAAAGAAATAAAAATATTCCCTCTGTAATAAAAAGATAAATCTAACTGAATTACAGTCTTTGAATCTTAGAAATCCTCGAATCCCATCTCCCGGGCCAGTTGCTCCACAGTGCGGACCACGATTTCAGCTTCCTTGATTTTAAGCTTGGGGTAAAGGGGCAGGCTCACAGTAGACTCGCCGATAGCCTCGGCGTGCGGGAAATCTCCTTTCTTGCAGCCGAATGACTCGCGGAAGAACTTGAGCAGGTGAATCGGACGGTAGTTGATCGAGACACCGATGCCGCGCGCCTTGATCTGTCTGACAAACTCGGACCTTTTATCCGGAGGGACCAGAATGGTGAAAAGATGACGGGCGTGGCGTGAGCCGCCGGACTCTTTCATGAGCTTTATTCCAGGCACGCAGGAGAGGTTTTTACTGTAAAAGGAAGCGATCCGCTCTTTTTTACGAAGGAGCTTTTCTATCCGCTCGAGCTGCCCCATGAGCAGCGCTGCCTGGATATTGTCCATGTTGTATTTCCAGCCCATTATCCCGATCTCATAGGTCACATCATCCTTGCCGTACCTGTCGGCTGCGGATTTGTCCATTCCGTGATGGCGCATCAGGTGAAGCTTGCGGCACAAATCAGCGCTTTTTGTCGACACTGCTCCCCCCTCGCCGCAGGTAATGCTCTTGGTGGGGTAGAATGAGAAGCAGACAGTATCGCCCAGCTCGCCGACCCGCACGCCATCGCGCCGGGCTTCTATTGCGTGCGCAGCATCTTCCACCACAGCCAGTGAGTGGCGGTCAGCAACACTTCGGATTGCGCGCATATCGCACATCTGCCCGTAGAGGTGCACTGGCAGGACCGCTTTGGTCCTCGATGTTACCGCTTGCTCGATCAAACCCGCATCGAGATTCCCGGTTTCCGGCTCCACATCGACAAACACCGGGGTCGCCCCTGCCTGGATCACCGCCAGCGCGGTGGCGGCAAAAGACATGGGCGTTGTAATGACCTCATCACCGGGTCCAACGCCGAGAGCCGAAAGCGAAAGGTGGAGCGCCGCAGTGCAACTGGTCACGCCGACCACGTGAGGCAGTCCCAGGTAAGCTGCAAATGCGCGCTCGAACTGCTCCACGTTTTTGCCGGTGGTCAGGAACAGCCCGCGCAGGACTCGGGTGACATCCCTCGTTTCGCGGGGGCCGATATTATGCTTAAAAAACTCGATATTTTGCATGGTTGTACTCTGAAAGCTTGTTGAAAAAATGGTTATTGGTAATCGAATGCGTCAGGAACGTAAGGGCGGTTTATGAACCGCCTCTGCAAATTATTGATATAAATAGAGTTAACAATATCTTTTATGCGTTTTTTTATTTTTCTCCAGGGGGAATGGTTAATAATCAATACGCTGCTAAAAGTAGCAATAACGTACAATGCAGGAGATATATAAAGAGCTTAGCCAGAATATTTAAAGGCTGCTGGTTGTAAGAGTAAGGGTCAGATCTTTATCATTTCAGGTGCGCGGCTTGCGTTTACCGGCGGGGGGGCCGGCATTCTTTTTGCGATCACACCGGGGTCGGATCTT
>DATKXY010000216.1:0-5905 GCA_035528795.1 archaeon
CATCAGACATGGTTTCGCCGATAAAAGTACTGGTAGTGGATGATGAGGACGCTTTCCGTCAAAGCCTGGTCGGCGCCCTGCAAAAAGAAACTTCTTTTAATGTGAAAGAAGCGGCTGACGGTTACGAGGCAGGCAGAATGATCGGCGGGTTTGATCCGGATGTGCTGGTCCTTGATATTGTCATGCCGGGCATAGATGGGTTTAGAGTATGCAGCGATATCAGGTCCCGTGAAAAGGGCGATCAAATAAGGATCATTGCCGTCACCGGTTATCCTGATGAAAAAATGTTTCAGCAGGCGCGGGAGGCCGGGGCTGACGAGTGTCTGGCAAAACCGGTGGATGTCAATACCTTGATTGATTTGATACGCAGCCAGTTTCAGTCTCTAAGACCGCGCAAAACAAGAGGCCGGAAGGCCAGAAAGGCTTAGAGCTTTTCCTGTGCCAAGTAGTGAAACCACGGCCTGTCAGGTTTTGATCTGCCGGAAAAACATGGCTGCTTGAACAATAGAAAAATTCTCTATCATTCCGGGAGGCGAGCAGGAATCTTTCCGTCAAGACTGGAGAGCATTCGCGATTTACTTGAAAATCCCATCTTGAGAGGGGAGGGCCGCGAAGCGGACGGGGTGTGTCTTCTTGATTTTCATGCTTCGTCATGTCCGCATACGGGCATGCGGGTTTGTTTAAAATAATCTGGTGCCGGGGAAATATCTCGTTTACCGCCGATCGGGAAGAATTACTGTCTCTTTGCCGGGAACTAAAGAATGTCCTTTCCCCGCGCTGAATGCACCACGGCCTGTCGATTATGTATTTCGCCGCGGCTGAGACCCGAAGACTCCAGTTTTCTTACCTTGTTAAAATTCTCGCCCGGCCCTGCCGAACGGTTTTTCCTGTGTTAAGATATGCCTCTGATAATGCCCGCCGATACTCTTTTCTGCTCTACCTGATAAAATCGTTTGAGAGTTACCGGTCAACAGGTTCAATTCCTGTTCCAAGGTTTTGCAAAATAACAGTCAGAGGCATATAGCACAGCCGGATAATTGTCCGGTTTTAAAATCCGGTATCATTGACCGGCGAATATATTTGCCGATTTTGGAGTGCTGGGGAGTATCAGGGCTTTTATCTTTTGACAGTGCCTGGCATGATACTCAGGATATAAATTAATGGAAGGGATCGGGCTGTTTTTGGGTTTTTCACTCTCTAAACCGAGTTAAAGGACTTAATGGTCTGAAGAGTGAGGGTTGTAAACCAATCTCCCAATAATTATTTTGAGACATGCGGGTTAGTGGTTTTGTTTATTGCCCGTGATTGGTTACCTTACCGGCTGAGAGTTGTTTTAGCCATTTATCACGGGTTCGTGGGGAGTCTCCTTTAATTTCCGCTTTTCTAACAAATTACTGTCTGGGCTGATTTCAAGGTAAACGTCTGAGATGATCCCGGAGGTGATCCATGCCTGGTCCAAAAACAAAAATCAAGGAACTTGAGCAAAAAGTTAAGACGCTTGTTGCGGCAGCCGAGAGAGCCGATGAGGCGGAGGCTCGTTTGAGCCTGATAGAAAAAAAGTATCGCGAGTTAAAACAATTAGTGCATAGAACCAACAGGGATATTCTCGCACTCAGGTCGGCTGTGGATATGCCCGAGCTTTATCTGGACCGGGATTGGAACATTGTCGGCTATTCCGGCAACTTTATGTACCTGACAAAAGAGATTGTCGAGTCTGCAAACATGAAAAGGCATCTGAGCCGCTTTTTAAGGCCGGAGGATTTTAATAAAATTGCCGCCTACCTTAAGCGGGTCGCAGCACTCAAAAATTTACCATACGATAAAGGTGCCCAATGGAAGCTGAGATACGAGGGGCCTGACCCGGAAGACATGATCGGGAAAAGCTGGCACTCGTTCAGGGGAAAAGACGCCGCTAACTGGAAGATTATCCAGGAGCACGGCAGGAGAAAAATGATTCACAGTGCCCATATCGATGATAAACTGGACTGCTATCTGATTTCTGGCGCAGAATACGGAGGACCGAAGGAAGATCTAAAAATAACTTTTAAAATGAAAACCTCCGGAAACCAGCAAAATATCAGGGATATTTCACTGTTATTATCCGCCAACTTGAATCAGGATACAATTCTTCCGGACTTGATGGGTTACACGGTCTGCAGCGGACACTCTGAAAACACGCAGGCCGCTATCCAGCGCCAGGCCGCTGACCTGACAACCACCGATGAAGTTTTGGAGTCGGAAACCGAATACCAGGTGACTGTTGAGAGAACTGGAGGCAGGCTGCGCAGGATGCTCAAAAATCTGAGCACGGGCCGCGAGGCTCCAGTCCTTGAAGTGATAGATTCTAACGCGATTTACGACCGGCACAACTATGTAGGCTTCACTACCTTTTCCGGAGAGATGGAGCTTTACGACATTAAAATATTTACGCGAAAATCACGGTTCAGTATCGAACAATTCAAAATCCCTTTCGATGTAGTAGTGGGGATACGGGATAAGAAACTTGAGGATAGGCTGTTCAAGCTGCGGCTGGGGATCGTTCAATACGACAGCAAATTTTTCAATACATTGCTGTTCGAGGAAATTACTGAGCGCGTACAGGCCGAAAAAAAATTAAAGCAAAGCGAACAGTATTTCCGCTCCCTGATAGAAAACGCTTACGAGTTTATCGCTATTCTCGATCGCAGCGGAGAAATACGCTACACCATTCCCACGGTCGAAAAATCGCTCGGTTACAAGACCAAAGACCTGACCGGCAGAATAATCTTCGATTTTATCCACCCGGATGATTTGCCTTTGGTGCACAAGGCGTTCGAGACCCTGCTAGCCAGAAGCGGGGCGATTATGTCTGAGGAGCTCCGGATTTGCGATAAGAAAGGCAACTGGCGCATCATCGAGGTCACCGCCAAGAATTGTCTGGATGATCCGGCTGTATCGGGCGTTGTGGCCAACGCCCATGAAATTACCGAGCGCAAGCTTTCCCAGGAGGCGCTGCGCGAAAGCGAGGAGCGCTATCGAACCCTGGTTGAAACAATGAACGAGGGTCTGGCCCGGATGGATGAAAACGGCAAGCTTACTTTCGTTAATAAAGCGGTGTTCAATGTAATGGGGTACTCCCGTGAAGATATTCTTGGTCGGGGAATCCTGGATTTTTTGGATGAGACAAATGCGAAAATTTTTCTGGAGCAATTTGAAAAACGGGAAAAGGGTGAGGCAAGCCCTTATGAATTGCTGGCATACGGAAAAGACAAGCGGAAGATTTATGTAAAGGTCTCACCGCGCCCGGTGTTCGACGATCAGGGAGAATTCCGGGGTTCCGTTGTGGTTCTCACAGACATCACCGAGCGTAAACTGGCCGAGAAGGCGCTGCGCGAAAGCGAGGAACGCTACCGCAACCTGGTGGAGACAATGAAGGAGGGTCTGATGGTAGCGGATGAAAATTTAAACATCGTGTTTATCAATGATGCAATATGCAGGATCACGGGTTACACCAAAAAAGAAATGCTGGGCAGCAATGTAAAAAATTTTCTGAGCTACGAAAGCCTGAATATTGCCAAAGAGCGTCTGGCCAGAAGAAAGGCAGGGGCAGAGGATACTGAACCCTATGAACTTGTCGGATTCAGAAAGGATAAGAGCAAGATTTACTATCATGTTTCGCCGGGACCGTTATTTGACGACCAGGGCCGCTTTACGGGAAGTGTATTGGTAATCAGCGATATCACCGAGCGCAAGCAGGCTGAAGAAGCTCTGCAGCGCGGCGAGGCGCAGCTCAAGTCATTAATTAACGGAATACAGACCCGGATCGCTTTTGTAAACAGCGATCTTGAAATCTTGATCGCCAACAAGGCTGCAGCAGACCCGACAGGCAAAAACCCCGAGGAAATAGCCGGAATGAAATGTCAGGATGTCTTGTGTGATGCACAAGGCTCCTGTGACGGATGCTTCGCCGTGAAAACCCTGGAGAAAGGGGTAAGTCAACAAATCACCAGGATCGATAAGAACGGTCGAATTCTGGATCTGAAAGCGAACCCGGTTTTTAACAGCGAGAATAAACTGCTCGGAGCCGTGATAATCACTGAGGATATCACCGAACGGGTAGAGGCTATGGAGATGCTGCGGCGCAGCGAGCATCGCTTCCGCCTGCTGTTTGAAAATGCCGGCAACCCGATCTATCTTGTCGACAATGACGGGATTGTACTGATGCTGAATAACCAGGCGGTCAAGCACTTTGTGGGGAAGAAGCAAGGAAATTTTGTCGGCAAACCGCTCCGGGAATTGATTCCGAGTGAGCTTGCCGACAGGCATATGAGAGATATTCGCCAGGCTATCGAGACCGGCAGGGGACTGAATGTTGAATATGAAGCAGTGTTGAACGACAAGAAGTGCTGGTGCAAAGTAAATATTCAGCCGTACAGGGTTGTGAAAGGCAGTACATGCGCCCAGATTATCGTTCATGATATCACCAAGATTAAGCTGGCCCAGCAGGCGCTTCAACAAGATCGTGACAGCCTGGAAGCACGGGTTGCCGAAAGCACCGCCGCCTTGCGCAGCTCCGAGACATTGCTGCAGGAACGCCTTAAACAGCTTACCTGTCTTTACAACATCAGGCAGGAATTCGACAGGGATTTAACGCTGGATGACACTCTCATGGCCTGTGCGAAGCATATCCGGGAAGCTCTGGATAATGCTCAGGATAAAAATGTCATTATAAATCTCGATCACCGCTGGCTGGCCGCCGGCGATCAAGGGTTTCAACAGGATAATTGTCTGGAGAGCATTCTGGAGATCGGGGGGCTGAAAAGAGGATTTATCGGCGTGTATTCTAAATCTGCAGATCAGGGTATTCTCCCTTTCGAGCAGGATCTGGTCAAGCATGCCGGAGCTTCCCTTTCCGCTTTTATCCAGAACCGCGAGTTACGGGCGCAGCTGATTCAGACCGAGAAACTTGCCGCAGCCGGCAGTTTGGCGGCCAGTGTGGCTCATGAGGTCAACAATCCCCTCGGGGCGATCAAAAACTCCCTTTATATTATAAAGAGGGCCATTTCCCCAAAACATGAGGACTTCCCATATGTCGAGCTGATGGATAACGAAATCGACCGGGTGGCGGCAATTATCGCCCAGCTCTATGGTCTCTACCTGCCCTCCGCTCAAAAGATGCAGAAAATCGATCTGGCCAGGGTAGCCGGCAATGTGCTGAAAATGATGGAGGCTAAAATCCGCCGGCAGAGAATAAAAATCCACAACGAGGTGAAAAGCTCAAGACCCAGGCTGAATCTTCCGGTAACTCAGGTTACCCAGGTGCTTTACAACATTATCTTGAACGCCGTTCAGGTGATGCCCCGGGGGGGGATCTTGAGCCTGGGCAGCACAAAGTCGGGGGGGATGATTTTACTTTCCGTCTCGGATACCGGTCCCGGAATAGAAGATGACGTTATCTCACATATTTTCGAGCCTTTTTTCTCTACAAAAACCCCATGGCGCAACCCGGCTGAGGGCATGGGCATGGGGCTTTCCCTGTCGAAGTCTATCGTGGAGTCTCTGGGCGGCACTATTGCTGTCAAGACAAATCTCGGCCGGGGAACGTCTTTCACCCTCTCTTTCCCGATCGGTTTAGCCAAACGATTCGCCGAAGATTCCAGGATGGGCAGATAAAAATGAGCGCGCTTCCCGGCAGTTCGATCTCTCACTTCTGTCAAGGGAGCCCTCCCCAGGCAGTTTGCCAAAGCGCAGAACAACGATTGGCGCAGAATATAATCGATAAACTCTAGCCAAAAATATTTGAAATTTATTTTATCTAACCACAAAGACACAAAGAGGAATGTATATTTATTTTTGTACTTTGTTGCTATCATTGGTTGAATTATGAAAAACCAAGATTCAATAAAGCCAATAAAACCGATTCCCC
>DATKXY010000217.1:0-29520 GCA_035528795.1 archaeon
CAGCTACGCCGCGGTGAATACGTTCCCGGGCCTTGTACACACCGCCCGTCACGCCATGGAAGCTGAGGGTACCCGAAGTCGCTGTCCTAACCCGCAAGGGAGGGAGGTGCCGAAGGTAAACCCAGTGACTGGGGCGAAGTCGTAACAAGGTAGCCGTAGGGGAACCTGCGGCTGGATCACCTCCTTTCTATGGAGTAAGACGCGCACGGCAGCTGCATGATTCAAACCCCTGGCAGAAGGAAAACTGCCGGTCGGGCAGGCAGCTTCGGAAAAGCGTTTTACATGGACGGTTTCGGCGAGCATGGCCTCACACTATTATCTCTTTAAATAAAAACTTTTCCATCACTTTTTTCCCCACTAGGGCAGCTGCTTAAAAGGCGCAGCGAATGAATCTCTATGTTCGAGCGCCTTTTTTGTGGCCTAGGGCCTATAGCTCAGGTGGTTAGAGCGCACGCCTGATAAGCGTGAGGTCGGTAGTTCGAATCTACCTAGGCCCACCATTGGAAAAAAAATTGCCGAAAACGGGCAATTCTTAACGAAAAAAAAGAGCAGTCATTTTACAGCGGAAGTAAAAAGAGTGGGCAGCTCAAGAGCAGCTCCCACCAGTTTACTAGGGGATATAGCTCAATTGGGAGAGCGCCGGCTTTGCAAGCCGGAGGTTACCGGTTCGATCCCGGTTATCTCCACCAGATTAGCCAAATCAGGCCGAATATTCGGCATCCGATCTTTGAAAATTGAGGGTAAAGCCAAGGAACGAGTCCTAGGTGACCGAGGTTACAGGTCAAGTTACTAAGGGCGCACGGTGGATGCCTTGGCGTCAGCAGGCGATGAAGGGCGTGACAAGCTGCGATAAGCTTCGGGAAGGTGCAAATAACCCTTGATCCGGAGATACCCGAATGGGGCAACCCAGCCGTCGTAATGGACGGTTATCATGCTCGTGAATACATAGCGGGCGTGAGGCGAACGGGGAGAACTGAAACATCTTAGTAATCCCAGGAAAAGAAAGCAACCGCGATTCTCCTAGTAGTGGTGAGCGAACGGGGAAGAGCCTAAACCGGCAGTGTGCAAAAGTCTGGACACGTTGCACTGCCGGGGTAGTGGGCAGTCATGTTCCGGAGGTCCAGCTCTGGACCGGAGTTACAAAAGTCAACGTTAGCCGAATTGTTCTGGAAAGTCGAACCACAGAAGGTGAAAGTCCTGTAGGTGAAAACGTCTGACTCTTCGGATGGCTCGCCCGAGTACGGCGGGACACGGGAAATCCCGTCGGAACCCAGGAGGACCACCTCCTAAGGCTAAATACTAGCTGACGACCGATAGTGAACTAGTACCGTGAGGGAAAGGTGAAAAGTACTCCAGGCGGAGAGTGAAATAGTACCTGAAACCATGCGCCTACAAGCTGTGGGAGGGAGAGGCCATCTGGCTTTCATTAGCTGGATACGCCGCCTGACCGCGTGCCTTTTGCATAATGAACCGGCGAGTTACTTCAGTGCTGCAAGGTTAAGTCCTTCCGGGACGAAGCCGTAGCGAAAGCGAGTCTGAACAGGGCGATCAAGTAGTGCTGAGTAGACCCGAAACCGAGTGATCTACCCATGGTCAGGATGAAGTGGCGGTAACACGCCATGGAGGTCCGAACTAATGTATGTTGAAAAATGCTTGGATGAACTGTGGGTAGGGGTGAAAGGCCAATCAAACTCGGAGATAGCTGGTTCTCCCCGAAATATATTTAGGTATAGCCTCGGAGCATTGAGTAACGGAGGTAGAGCACTGGATGGGCTAGGGATCTTCACAGGTTACCGAACCCAACCAAACTCCGAATGCCGTTTACTTGTACTCCGGGAGTCAGTCGCAGGGGGATAAGCTCCTGCGGCGAGAGGGAAACACCCCAGACCATCAGCTAAGGTCCCCAAATCCAGGCTAAGTGAGAAAGGATGTGAAATCGCCCAGACAACTGGGATGTTGGCTTAGAAGCAGCCATTCATTAAAAGAGTGCGTAATAGCTCACCAGTCAAGTGGTTTTGCGCCGATAATTGCCGGGACTAAGCCTGGTACCGAAGCTATGGATGCAGTCCTTAAAAGACTGCGTGGTAGGGGAGCGTTCCATACTGGTCGAAGGTGCATCGTGAGGTGTGCTGGACGGTATGGAAGCGACTATGCCGGTATGAGTAGCGATAAATCCGGTGAGAAACCGGGTCACCGAAAGCCTAAGGTTTCCTGAGGAAGGTTAATCCGCTCAGGGTTAGTCGGATCCTAAGTCGAGGTCGAAAGACGTAGACGATGGAAAACAGGTTAATATCCCTGTACCGGCCGCAGAGTGTCTGAGCTATGGGGTGACGCAGGAGTGAAAGGTCAGCCTGTTTATGGTATGCAGGTCCAAGTCGGTAGGAGGACGGTTTAGGCAAATCCGGACCGTCATTAACTCCGAGAGGCGATGGGGAAACGAGCCTTCGGGCAAGCCAACTGATCCTAATCATACTGCCAAGAAAAACCTCTATGTTAGCTCTGTGGTCGACCGTACCGTAAACCGACACAGGTAGGCGGGGTGAGTATCCTAAGGTGCTCGAGATAACTCTGGTTAAGGAACTCGGCAAATTAACCCCGTAACTTCGGGATAAGGGGTGCCCTTGCCGGTGAATTGGTTTTCCTAGTGAGCTGGTGAGGGCCGCAGAGAAATGGCCCAAGCGACTGTTTACTAAAAACACAGGTCTCTGCTAAGTCGTTAAGACGAAGTATAGGGACTGACGCCTGCCCGGTGCCGGAAGGTTAAGGGGAAGGGTCATCCTTCGGGAGAAGCTCTGAACCGAAGCCCCGGTAAACGGCGGCCGTAACTATAACGGTCCTAAGGTAGCGAAATTCCTTGTCGGGTAAGTTCCGACCTGCACGAATGGCGTAACGATTTGGGCACTGTCTCAACCAGGGACTCGGCGAAATTGAAGTATCGGTGAAGATACCGATTACCCGCGGCTGGACAAAAAGACCCCGTGAACCTTTACTATAACCTGATATTGGATTTTGGTCTGTCTCGTGTAGCATAGGTGGGAGGCTTTGAAGCGGAGGCGCTAGCTTTCGTGGAGCCAACAGTGAAATACCACCCTTGGTATATCGGAACTCTAATCTGCGACCGTTATCCGGTCGGGAAACAGTGTCAGGCGGGTAGTTTGACTGGGGCGGTCGCCTCCTAAAATGTAACGGAGGCTTCCAAAGGTTCCCTCAGCGCGGTCGGTAATCGCGCGAAGAGTATAAAGGCATAAGGGAGCCTGACTGCGAGACGGACACGTCGAGCAGACGCGAAAGCGGGGCTTAGTGATCCGGCGGTTGTGTGTGGAAACGCCGTCGCTCAAAGGATAAAAGGTACTCCGGGGATAACAGGCTTATCTCCCCCGAGAGTTCACATCGACGGGGAGGTTTGGCACCTCGATGTCGGCTCATCGCATCCTGGGGCTGGAGAAGGTCCCAAGGGTTTGGCTGTTCGCCAATTAAAGCGGTACGCGAGCTGGGTTTAGAACGTCGTGAGACAGTTCGGTCTGTATCCGCCGTGGGCGCAGGACATTTGAGAGGAGCTGTTCCTAGTACGAGAGGACCGGAATGGACGAACCTCTAGTGTACCAGTTGTACCACCAGGTGCATCGCTGGGTAGCTATGTTCGGAAGGGATAACCGCTGAAAGCATCTAAGTGGGAAGCCCGCCTCAAGATTAGATGTCCCTTTTCTGCCGTTTCGGCGGCAGAAGCTAAAGGCTCCTGGAAGACTACCAGGTTGATAGGCTGGAGGTGTAAGCACGGCAACGTGTTCAGCCGACCAGTACTAATAGGCCGTGAGACTTGACCTGCTATTTTGGCCGCCTTGGATTCGACCCTCGGCTTTTACCCTCAATTTTCTTTTCTCTCATATTTGCCGGTAACTATAGCGAAGGGGAAACACCCGTTACCATTCCGAACACGGCAGTTAAGCCCTTCAGCGCTGATGGTACTGCGTGGGAGACTGCGTGGGAGAGTAAGTCGTTGCCGGCGCTTACTTTAAACCCGTAAAGAGAAATTCTCTTTACGGGTTTTTTGTTTGTGCACATCGACTGGTGACCCCCCAGCCTTTTGCCCTCAAGCCTCAGGTGCAGCCAGTCATCCGGGAACAGCTCCGGCCTGGGGGCGCCATCCCCTCCCGGCATCGGCAATCCAGGAGCCGTCGAAACAGGTATATTAAAACCGGCCACTTGTAAGGGAGCGGATTTACCCTTATGCCCGGCTCAGGGTGCAAGCAAATACTTTTTGAAAAAAGCGCACCCCTGCTCTAGATCATATTCGTGCCTTCCCTCATGGATGTCCAGGACAAAGTTCTGCGGCGCCCCGAGGCTCTCATAAAGGCTCCGGATGCTTTTGACCAGCAGGAGGCTGTTGTCCCAGTAGCCCCAGATATCGTCCTTGACCCCGAGCTGCAACCCGGCCGGAAGCGGGGCCGCTGCTGTCATCAGGTCCGAGAACTCGTAATTGTCGAAAATCCGCTCGATGTAAGTGCACCTGCACCCGCCGCCGAATCTCCGGTAACTGAATGGAAAGCCCGCTCCGGAAGCGTAGTAGGCGGTCAGCTCCGGGGCGAAGAGGGCCGCAAAGTAAGTTGTCAGCTCTCCCCCGCGGCTGATCCCGGTCACAGCGATCCTTGACGGGTCCACGCCGGGGTCTCGCCTGAGCGCCGCGAGAGCGCAGTAAGCGTTTTCCATGTAAAGCGCCAGGCCGGTATGTCCGGTCTCGGCCATGTATTCGTAAATACTGTCATGCCCTTTGTATTCCCGGCCCTCGCCGCCAGTGAGCCGGCTCTGGCCCTCGAAACACCAGTCGAAAGTGAGCACCCTGCATCCTGTACGGGCCAGGGCGAGCCCGTAGCCGTGAGTGTAATCCTCCTCCAGCCCGGCGACCGCCCGGGCTTTGCCGCTGTGCCCGTTGAGGCAGAATATTCCCGGCAGCGGCCCTTGTGAATCGACAGGATAAAGCAGGTAACCATGCAGCAGCCAGTGGTTTTCATTGCCCGCGAAATAAAATTCCACCTCCTCGCGCACCACGCCCAGTGAGTCCAGGGTTTCCTGGCCCACAGAGCGCAGCTCCACCCTGCTCTTCAGGAGACTCTCATCCAGCCCGATCCATTCTTTCAAATCAGCGCGCAGGCGGTTCTGGAAGCTCACCAGGGTGTCGAGCCCCGGCCGGTATGTGCTCACTGCAGGATAGAGAGTCTCCCGGTATTCCGGCCTGACTGTCCGCAAGGCCCGGTATTCCTCCTCCCGGTCCGCCAGGCTGTAAATCCTGCCGACCCTTTCAGACACCCTTTCTTCCAGGCGCCCCAGACGCTTCAGGAGAGAGACCTGCCAGATCAGCATGCCTGTGGCCACGGCAAAAGCCAGAAGGACCATGAAAATAAGGTACCTTATAACTCGCTCGGACATGATAGACCTCCCGGATAAAAATAATTCCTGATCCGCATCTTGCAGGCAGGCGGTTCACAGGCCGCCTATGCCTGTTCTGCGGGTTTCCTGTTTCAGCGATCAATTTTTTGGTTTACTGTGGGCGACAAGCCAGGCCAGCGCCGCCTCATAAATTATCTCGTGGCCGCCTTTGAAAATTGTCACCCGCACAGGCCCTGCGGTCCGGCGAAAGAGGACCGCCCTCTCTCCATAAGCCGGGTCATTTTCCACCTCGCCCTTGAGCTCCTGAGGCACCTCGCGGCTGTTGACAAAAAACTCGATTTGCTCCCGGGTGAGCCTTTTTTCCGGCATCCCGTTTGTCTCAGCCAGCAGGTTGAATGCGCGCAAGGTGTGGCTTACAGGCACTGACCCTGTGTGGCCGTCCTCGATACCCGCGCTGATCTCGATCGGCAGGCCTTGGGCCTGCCCGAGCACAGTGAGCGGTGAGCGAAGGCGGTACTGGCTGTCGACCTCGCCGCTATCCCCAGGCGCGCCCCCGCAGGAGGCAGCCAGGTCAGAGGAGTACCTTGCGTAACCTTCCTCCCTTCCCAGGCATTCAGCGTACCAGGCTGCCAGGTCTGTAACCGGCACCCAGGCTGAGACCGCGGCCCAGATTTCTGGCTCCCTCCCCGCTGTGAGCAGTGCCATGTGTCCCCCGCCAGAGGCTCCCGCCAGGTAGATCCGGCTAGAGTCCACATGGGCCGAATCCCGCGCGAAAGATACGGCATCCAGGATGTCCTGGGTGGCGGCCAGGCTGCCTGCAGCGGATGGGTTGTTGTTGGGACCCCGGAAATCCGGGTGAATGAAAACCCAGGACTTTTCAGCGCACCAGCGCAGGTAGGGGACGCTCGTATCCTGCAGGTAGTCTCCAGACCAGGTGTGAAGGGCCACAAGGAGCGGCCGTGGACCGAGCCCGGTTGGAGGGGCCCAGAATAATGCAGGCTGCCCGGTGCCGTCCAGGCTGCTCGCTATCTTGACTTCATGCACTCCCCGGGGCCAGCCGGGGATACTGTCCGGCTGTTGAGAGGCGAGACTGGCCTCTTCTTCCACGCCCGGGCTTGACGGCTTGCATGAGAAGTGAGCAAATACGAGAAATGCAAAGATAAGCGCTGAAAAGAGAAGCGAGCTGTTCTTTATCAAATTCAAGACTCCTTTCTTTGGATATTCTCGTTTTCCAGCGGCAGTTTGTTCTTGACAAAAAGTGAGCCGGTTAAAGTATTTTGTCTGAGCGGGAAAATCTCATGCTGAAAGATGCCCGGACTGAAGACGGAAAAGTTCTATGTAAATAAAAAATATTCGAGGTTGTCTTAAAACTCCAGGGGAAAGTTCGGGATTGGCAGTACTCGGTCTGAAAAATCCCGAGCACTCAATTACTGCACCTGAGGGCCAGGAAAATGTCAACAATATTATATTTCAGGCACGGCTTCCGGAGGTGGAATGCCGGAGGACCGCTAAGGCGGTTGAAAGGAGCGCTGCAGGCATCCATCCGTCATGGTAAGCTGCCGGCTGTTCTGATTTTTCTGCTTTGGAGCCTTGTGCCGCTCGAGGCGCAGGTTTATTTCAAGGCCGGAGAAGAGGGATTCCGTTTCGGCAACGGGTATCTGGAGCGCTGTTTCGCGCTTGAGGGCGAGGTATGGAGAACCGCCTGGCTGGTGAATAAACAGACCGGCCACACCTGGCGTGCGGACTCGGATGAGTTCCGGATCCGTTTCACTTACGAGCGCCTGGGATACTGGCCCGGCCTGGAAAACCCGATGATAATCGGAGCTAAAGACTGCATTTTCCGCGGCTATAGTCTCGAGAAGCCGCAAGGAGGAAGCCACAGGCTCGTGCTCGACTACCACTGGGAGCAGGGATTGTCCGGGGCCGGGCATAGCGCGGACTGGGACTCCCCGGGCCTTGAAATCGAGGTCTCTTATTCTCTGACAGACACCCTCCCCTATATGCATAAAGAGATCAGGCTGAGCTGCCAGGGGGGGAAGTATTATTTTGTCGAGGAGCTGGCGCTGGAAAACATGTCGCTTGCCGGAGCGAGGACCCTGCATCAGGGGTTCGGCCAGCCGGTGTATACAGAGGAGCTGTTTTTCGGCCTGGAGTATCCAGCCGGAAATAATCTGATGCAGGAAGGAGACCTCGAGCTCTACTACTATCCGGGCAAGCTGATCGGCCCCTCGGGGTATGAGAGTTATTCCGCGGTCTGGGGTGTCGCGCCTGAGGGGCGCACCAGGGCCGCTTTCCTGAAATATGTCGACCGGATCCGTGTCGCCCCGGCCAGGCCATTCCTGCTCTATAACTCCTGGTATGACCTGCGCACAGCCGAGCGCGCGGAGGGCGAAAAAGGCGGTATCCTGAATTATGAGAACTGCCTGAAGTGTATCCAGTCCTTCAAGGAAAACCTCGTGGATCACGGGATAAAGCTCGAGAGCTTCGTGCTGGATGAAGGCTGGGACAAATACACCCCCTTCTGGGAGGTCAACACCCGGAATTTCCCCGGGGGGCTGGGCAGACTGACCAAATCGCTGGAGGGTATCGGCAGCGCCCTGGGTCTCTGGCTCGGACCGATCGGTGGTTACGGCGAGGGGCTCCGGCTGCGCAGCGAGGCCGGCCGTAAGGCGGGCCTCGAGGTGAGCCGCAAGGGATACCTCGATCATGCAGGCCCCAAATACAACAAAGTCCTCACAGACCGCCTGCTGGAATATGTCAGACAGTACGGTGTCAACTATTACAAGTTCGATGGATTGATTTATGGCTACGGGGATACGGATCACGGGATGCTGCCCGGAATCTACTCGCGTGAAGCCCACACTGCAGCCCTGGCCGCACTCCTTGACACTCTCCATGCAGTCCGGCCCGGGATCTATACCAATATCACCACGAGCCAGTGGCTCTCACCCTGGTGGCTCGCTCACGCCGACTGCGTTTTCATGGGAGGCGCGGATTACGGCTGGCTCAAGTCCCTGCCCGCACTCAGTAAGCGCGACCAGGCTATCAGCTACCGCGACAAGGTATGCTTCGACCAGTTCCGGGACTTCAATCAGCAGTTCCCCATGAACTCCATCATGACAGTGGGCGTAATCAAGGGAGAATACCAGCTCCTGGGCGAGCCGGATGAGACCCTGGACAAATGGACAAACAACCTGGTGATGCATTTCAGCCGCGGGCTGGCGATGTGGGAGCTTTACCTGAGCCCGCAGATCCTGAAAGAGGATGAGTGGGAGAGCCTGCGCGCTTCTATCCACTGGGCTACGGCCAACAGCGGGATCCTGCTTTCCAACTCCACCATGGTCGGCGGAAACCCGGCAGAGCGCGAGCCCTACGGCTATTTTCACTGCGGCGCACAGAAAATGATCCTCACCGTGCGCAACCCTTATATCAAGCCTGTGACTTTCAGGATGCGCCTGGATTACGAAAACGGCTGGCTCCAGCCCGGAAACGAGGCTTATCTTCCGCTCGTTGTTTACCCCTACAGGGCCGTGGAGGGACCCTGGCTGAGTTACGGAGAGATGATCGAGGTGCCTTTGAGCGGATATGAAACCAAAGTTATCGAGCTCCTGCGCCGGGAAAGGGTGGGTTTTCCCATCCTGCAGGGAGTGGCTTTCGGTTTCACAGACCAGGGCCTGGTAATCTACCCTGAAGAAAACACCGAAAAAGTGACTATCGAGAACTCCACTGCCGGCGAGCTCAATGTTTCCGGCAAGCCGGTTCCTCCAGGTGTCGAGATAGAACTGCCGCTCGAGAGTACTGGGGAAGCCGGGAGGCTCGAGCTGGAAGACCGCCGGGAGGGAGAATGGAAAAGCGGCGGGTTCGACAGGCCCGCGGGCGAGCTGTCGCTCAGCCTGCCGGATAAAACAGTATCCGCCGAGATCGCTTTCCTCCTCGAGCTGGAAAGCGGGCTCCAGGGCCTCGAGCCCCGGATCACGGACAACGGGAGCCCCCTGGCCTGCCGCACCGAGTCGGATGAGAGAGGAAACTGGTACTGGTTCGTGGCCCGGCTCGAGCCGCAAGTTCCCCACCGGATCGCTTATAACTTCAACATCCAGGGTCCTCCGGTCGGCTCCGGAACCTTGAGCGCCTGGCTGATCGCCCTGGGCGAGCGTAAAGGGTACGATATAAACGTATCAGGGGCGCAAGAAATGCTGAAAAGCCTCGATCAGGAACACTCGCTGCCCTCACGTTCAGACATCCGGCGCAGAGTGGAATGCCTGTTCGAGCGGCCGGTGCGGTTCTAGGAATTTAAATAATGGAAAGGGCAGAAAATGCGCGCCGTAACTTTGTTAAAATCAGCAGGCATAGCTTTACTATTAGCAGGAGCCGTACACCTGCTTCATGCCGCTGGGGCGGACTCAGTAATTGTCAGGCAGGATATCGCCTACTCGGAGCGTGATTCCGGGCGGACCCGCCTGGACCTTTATCTTCCGGCTGGAGGGGGAGTCAACCGGCCCGGCGTGCTGCTGATCCACGGAGGGGGATGGCAGGGCGGGAACAAGAGCCAGTGGGCCGGGCTGGCCCGGGTTCTCGTGAGCCGCGGCTTTGTCTGCGCCTCCGCAGGCTACCGCCTGGCCCCGGAGCACCGCTTTCCGGCTGCAATCTCTGATGTGCGCCTGGCCATGGATTTTTTCAAGAGCCGCGCCGCGGAATACGGCATCAACCCGCAAAGGATCGGCGCTGTGGGCTCGAGCGCCGGTGGCCACCTGGTGGCCCTGCTCTCCACGATCGACCCAGAGGACAGGCTGGGCGACCCTGAGGGACAGATCACCAGGGACACCAGGCCCCAGGCCGTGGCCTGCTACAACCCGGTGCTCGATTTCACAAATGAGCCCCTTATCTGGAGCTCCACCTTAAGATTCCTGGGCGTTCCGCCTGAAGGGAACGAGCGGACTTATTACGAATCCAGCCCGGCCCTGAGGGTCAAGGGAGAGGAGCCGCCGTTTCTCTTCCTTTACGGCAGCCGGGACATTCTGACCCCTGAGCCGAAAAGCCGCGCTATGATCAGCCGCCTGGCCGGGTCCGGCATCCCGGTCGAGGTGGCTTTCTTCCACGGCATGGAGCACGGTTTCGGCTACAGTCTGCGCTTGCCGGAGCAGATAAGAGCCGCCCATGTTGTGGCAGATTTTTTCGAGAGGTGGCTGAAGTAAATCCTGAAAATGAGCCTGAATGAACAGGCTTGATGTTTCCGGTCTTTCGCAGACAAAACGGAAAAGTCCCCCTCAATGTCCCGGGCCGAGCAGCACCGCGTTCATGAACAGGCGGTTGGTACCGTCGCAGACAGCCCGGAAATTGGGCTCCTCGGTAAAGCCTATCACATGCCCCTCGCCCACCGGGCGGTACATGAGATACGGCTTGAAAGCCAACTGCTTGAGGCCCGGCCCTTTCCACGAGTAACCGCTGACAAGCAGGTTGTCCGCCTCTGCGAAAAAGGCCACGTTCCTGCCCTGGCTCCTTTTAAGCGGGGAATAAATTTGCCAGCCCTGGACAAAAGCCACCGCGGTGCTGTCGTATCCCGAGGAGAGCCAGTGATCCGGGTCCAGGCGGATACGCGCCAGAATACCGGGCACAGAGCGCGGCTCCCTCTTTTCAGCGACAATCACGCGGGAAAACTCGCCAATATCTTTTATCTCGGACCCGGGCACGCGGCTGGATTTCTCTTTTTCCTCGGAGTCTTTTTTGGCTTTCAGCGTGTCCTCATCCAGACGGTATTCCCTGGCCGCCTCGAGCAGCCCCACCTCCGGCTCGCTGAGCCATGAGGTCGCCCCCTCGACACCTACAACTGTCCCTCCCTGCTCCAGCCACTTCTTGATCTTATTCAGGTCGTCCTTATCTATGGATTCCTTGTACCCGCCGTTCGGCAGGACCAGGACATTGAACCTGTCGAGCCTGATCCGCCCCAGGTGCCCCGGCTTGACTGCGGTCACCGGGACCCCGTACTGCTGCTCGAGTACATAGCGGCACCAGCCGGCGGAATAAGAATGAGTGCCTTCGCCCCAGGCCAGGAGCACCTTGGGACCGGGCAGGTACTGGACATTCGGGCTGCCGAAATTCACCCCTTCTGCCATCCATCCCGAATCCGTGGGATAAAATTCCACGCCGTGATGTTCCTCGATCTTCGCGATTGTCTCAGGCAGGTTTTCCGCGTTTTCTTTCACCGGGATGATAAAGCTCCCGCGCGGGAACTTTCTCTCATTCTGGGTAAAGGCCCTGTCGCTGACATAGACCCTTACCTGGTGACGGAACAGGCAGGCCAGAGCGACCATGGAGCCGTTCCCGGTTCCATCGAGGAGGTATGCCAGCCCGGCGCTTTTCTTTTGGGGAGTCTGCGCCTGCCCGAGGCTGTCCACGGTCCGGTAATCTCCGGGCGGGAGATTATCTGTCCTGTAGCAGTCCACTCCATAAAGGGTGGGAAGCGACCAGGCGGTGATATCGTAGACCTCGGTTTCCAGACCTGCAGCCAGACGGCGCTCCTGCTCGGAGATATAAGCCTGATCCATGCTGACTTCCGGTTCGAGCAGGTTGCTCAACAGAGCGTAAGCCTCCTGCCTGGCCGGAACCACGTAAGTGCCTGGGGGAAAAGTGATTCTGGAGACCTTCCGCTTGTCGCTCGAAACCAGCGAGCGGCAATCGAGTGCGCCAGCCGCCTTTTGAACCTCGATCCCCTGTTTGAGCAGTATGCTGACAAGCTTCCGGGTCCTTGAGGGGTCGGGCTGCTCTGTGATCAGATAAGCCCTGCTCCGGGGCACAGTCTCTGGAGGAGTGCGGATCGAGAGATAATCGGTCAGGATTTTTTCTCTGTTGTCCGCTGCGAACTGGGCGGTTGCCAGAGAGGCGACAGCATGGTGGCGCACGGTTTCGCTGTAAGGCAGGAGTATCTCATTGGATTTCAATGTCACCAGTCCCCGGCTTGAGGCCTCCTCGTAAGTCATGCCGATAGATCCGCTCATCGAGGGCCAGGTACAGCCGTAGCCCGGGAAATAGGCATCGAACATCTCCCCTGTACAGTACTTGAACCCGAACCTGTCGAACCAGCCCGCCGTGTTCTTGCCGAATTCGGCGAACCATTTCACCTGTTGGGGAGCCAGGTGGGAATTTATCGGAGGAGCGGTAGGGGGAAAGTAATATTCCCTGTCCGTTTCCATTTCATGCAGGTCGATAAAAATGTGGGGGTACCACTGGAAGTAAGCCTCCACCTTGCCCCGGGTTTCGGCCTGGGTCATGGCGAACCAGTCCCGGTTCATATCGAAAAGGTAGTGGTTCGTTCTCCCGCCGGGCCAGGGCTCGCGATGTTCGGCGGCCACGGGGTCAGAGGCGGGCCACCTTCCTGTGGTGCTGCGGAAATAATTGGCGAACCTGTCCCTGCCGTCCGGGTTCTGAAGTGGATCCAGGATAACGATGCTCTCCCTGAAAATCTTATCCACTACCGGGTTGTTTTTGGCGGCAAGCAGATGGTAGGCCAGAAAAAGCGCCGCATCGCCCCCTGAGGGTTCATTTCCATGGATATTCGCGGCAATCCAGGTGACCACAGGCAGGCGGCTGGCGAGCTCTTTCTTTTCCGCCTCCCCAAGCGAGAGCGGATGGGCCAGGGCGCGCAAGTCGCGCTTTAGCTCCTCCAGCTTCTCCAGCCGCTCTTCGGCGCCGATAACCAGATAATAAAGCGTGCGGCCCTCCCAGGTCCTGCCATAGGTGAAAAGCCTCGCCCTCTTGCTCGATCCTGCCAGGGCCTGAAGGTAATCCTCGAGCTCGGCGTGTGTGGTGATCCCCTCTCCCCAGCCATGGCCCACCACCTGTGCGAGGGTCGGCACTGAGGGGTCATACTCGGTACCAGGGAAAAAACCGGAATCCTTGTCCGGATAAGCGCTGACAGCGGTCAGTAAAATAAAAGCCACGACAGTCAGGAAATGCGCTCTCATCGCTGCTCTCCTTTGTGAATGGGCAATCCAGTGGTTCAGGGCGGTTACTATTATTTTACAAAAAAAGCTTGAATCCTTTGGGGAGGCTGAGAGAATTGATAAAAAAACAAAACAATAATAATTTGTATTGCTATGGATGTAAACAATTCAAAACTTCAGCCTGGAGCCTTCTTATGAAACCCGCCCGTTCCTTTCTTTACCTCTCCCTGCCCGTTTTCTTTTTTATATGCTGCAGTACCACTCAAAAGGCGCCTCTCCCCATGCAAGAGAAAGAAGATGGCTTCAAATACCAGACAGAGCAGTTCGCTGACATAAGGATCCTGCGCTACCGGGTACCCGGTTTCGAGGAGCTCTCGCCCGGACAGAAAGAGCTCGTGTACTACCTTTACCAGGCGTCGCTCTCTGGCCGGGACATTACCTGGGACCAGAACTACAAGCATAACCTGCGTATCAGGCGGACGCTGGAGAACATTGTCAACACTTACAGCGGTGACAGGCAGAGCGGGGAGTTCGGCAAGTTCATGGTCTATACCAAGCGGGTCTGGTACTCAAACGGCATCCATCACGACTATTCGACCTGGAAAATGATCCCCGAGTTCTCGAAGGAATATTTCAAAGAGCTGGCCGCCAGGTCGGATGCCGCTGGCTTCCCGCTCGGAGAGGGGGAGACAGTCGATCAACTGGTCGCCAGGCTGACCCCGATCATGTTCGACCCGGAGCTTGATGCCAAGCGGGTCAACCTGGACCCTCAGGCAGACCTGATCAAGGATTCGGCCAACAATTTTTACGAGGGAGTGACCAAGGAGGAAGCCGAGGCTTTTTATGCGAAAATAATCGACCCCAAGGACCCGAGGCCGGTCTCCTACGGCTTGAACTCCAAGCTCGTGAAAGAAAACGGCAAGCTCGAGGAGGTGGTCTGGAAAGTGGGCGGGATGTACACCCAGGCCATAGAGAGAGTGGTCTACTGGCTCGAGAAAGCCCTGACAGTCGCCGAGGACCCGCTCCAAAGAGCCGCGCTCGAGAAGCTTGTCGCCTATTACAGAAGCGGCGAGCTGCGTGATTTCGACGAGTACAGTATCAAATGGGTCGCAGACACGGAGTCAATGATTGACTGTATCAACGGCTTTATCGAGGTCTACGGCGATGCAATGGGCTTCCGCGCCACGTATGAATCCATGGTCTATTTCAAGGACCTCGAGGCCACCCGGCGGGTCGAGGCCATAGCCAATGCCGCGCAGTGGTTCGAGGACCACTCGCCGATTCTTGACCAGCACAAGCGGGAGAATGTCAAGGGGGTCTCAGCCAGGGTGATCACCGAGGTGGCGGGCACAGGCGCTGTGAGCCCCCCGAGCCCGACCGGCATAAACCTGCCCAATGCGAGCTGGATCAGGAAAGAGTACGGGTCCAAGTCAGTGACAATCGGCAATATTATTCACTCTTACAATG
Source organism: archaeon (assembly GCA_035528795.1). Classification (GTDB taxonomy): domain Bacteria; phylum Gemmatimonadota; class Glassbacteria; order GWA2-58-10; family GWA2-58-10; genus DATKXY01. The sequence goes on from DATKXY010000217.1 coordinate 14,790, forward strand.
AGGCTAGAAAGGAAAGCGGCGAGGATGTGGAGTTTATCTCCAGGAGCGATGACCTCGAGCTGGACAGGAAGTACGGGAACCTGGCCGATGCCCTGGAGACTGACCTTCACGAGGTAGTGGGCCACGGTTCCGGGCAGCTCGAGCTTGGGACTGGCACCCCCAAGGAGACCCTGAAAAACTACGCCTCCACCCTGGAGGAGGCCCGGGCTGACCTGGTGGCGCTCTACTACCTGCCGGACCCCAAGCTGGTCGAGATCGGGGTTGCGCCCACTGTGGATGTGGGCCGGTCGTCTTACAACTCCTATATCACCAATGGGCTCCTGACACAGCTCAGGCGCATAGTCCCGGGCCAGGATATCGAGGAGTCCCACATGCGCGACCGTCAGATGATAGCCAAATGGGTGTATGAAAAAGGCGCTCCCGGGAAGGTGATCGAGAAGGTGACCCGGGACGGCAAGACTTTCTTTGTGGTCAATAATTACCAGAGACTGAGAGAGCTTTTCGGCGAGCTCCTTCGCGAGGTCCAGCGAATAAAATCCCAGGGCGATTATGTGGCCGGAAGGCATCTGGTCGAGACCTACGGGGTGAAAGTAGACCGGGAGCTTAACGAGGAGGTGGCCGAGCGCTACCGGAAGCTCGGCATTGCGCCATATTCCGGGTTTATCAACCCGGTCCTGACCCCGGTCACAGAGGGCGGCCGGATCGTGGATGTGAAAATCGAGTACCCGGAGGATTTCACCGGGCAGATGCTCTATTACGCCAAGGAGTATTCTTTCCTGCCGACGTATAACTGACAGGCTTCTTTTTTTAATTTTATCAGGAGTGGTTGGCCGTTGTTTGAAATATTTAATTCCGCGGAGGTTTTTCCATGCAGCATGCGCCCGGCTGTTTTACAAAATTTTTCTCTCCCCTCATGCCCTTTGTTCTGGCAGCGCTCCTCTCCTGCTCTGGAGGCGGGAACGTGGCAGTCGAGCCGGTGGAAACGAATGAAACCCTGCTCAACCCGGGCCGGGGGTTCGCCACCACTCACATGTTCAATGACGGGCTGGGAGACCGTCTGCACCCCAAGTGCACGCTTGTCCAGTTCCGCTGGTACTGGGACCAGCTCGAGCCTGAGGAGGGCAGGGTCAATTTCGGGATGGTCGACAGCGTGCTCGAAATGGCGCGGGCCAATGGCCAGAAACTGAATTTCCGGGTAATGTGCCAGAACGGCGAGATGAAAGTGCCCCAATGGCTCAGGGACGCAGGCGCCAGGGGAGAGCCCTACCTGAATGACAAAAATAACTGGCAGCCGCATTATGACGACCCGGTGTTCCTGGAGAAGCACGGGCGGCTGATCAAGGCCCTGGCCCAGCGCTACGACGGCCACCCGGACATTGACCACGTCGATATCGGCACTGTGGGCCGCTGGGGCGAATGGCACACCAGCGGCACAGGCATGGAGATGCCCCCGGACGAGGTGCGCTTCAGGATCATCGACATGTACCTGGAAAATTTCAAGAAAACCCCCCTGATCATGCTGATCGGCGGGGGAAGCGGCCTGGCCTATGCGATAAAAAACGGCACGGGCTGGCGCGCGGACTGCCTGGGCGATATGGGAGGGTTCAATGACCACTGGAACCATATGCAGGATTTCTACCAGCAGGCCCTGGATGAGGCCGGGGCGAGCGAGGCCTGGAAACACGCGCCGGTGGTGTTCGAGACCTGCTGGACCATGCAGTTCTGGTATGACAAGGGCTGGGACCTGGACTATATCCTCTCCGAGGCCCTGAGGTGGCATGTCTCTGTGCTCAACAACGGCTCGGAGGCCATACCCAGGGAGTGGTGGCTGAAAGTGACTGAGTTCGAGAAAAAGATGGGCTACCGTTTCGTGCTCAAGCGGCTGGTCCACCCCTCCCGCGTAAGGCCGGGCGGCACTTTCCTTTACGAGATGGAGTGGGAGAACCAGGGCGTGGCCCCCTGCTACCTGAACCATCCCCTGGCTTTCAAGTTCAGCCACACCGAGAGCGGCAAATCCTGGGTCGTGGAAACCGGACTGGACATTACAAGCTGGCTCCCCGGCCCTGTTGCAATCCAGGAGCGTATCACCGTGCCCGAGGACATCCCGCCCGGGGAATACGAGCTTGGCGTGGCCATGCTGGACCCCAACACCAGGGAGCCAAAAATCAAATTCGCCATCAAGGGCCTGGCAGGGGACGGCTGGTACCGCCTGAGCAGGGTAAAGGTGCGCTAAAGCGCTCCCGGACCTGATCTATTCACTGATAAACTGATGGTCAACAAATGGCAGGATAATGCCGGGGACAGGGGGAAAATTGGATCTCGAAAACGGGAAACTGGAAAATAAAGAAGCGCCGAAGCAGGAAAGGCTCACAGGAAAAACCAAATACTTAGTGCTCGCCGCTGTGGCAGGGGAGTTTTCCCTGTACTGGTTCCTGGTTTTCTATCTGCCAAAGATAATGCTCCCTGTGTCTCTTCTCTTTGCCCTGCTGTCCTTTTATTTTTACAGGAGCGAAGACATGCTCCAGATGTTCCAGGAGGAGTACAGGCTGTCTTCCAGGGATCTGGACAAACTGCGCAAGTACTTATTTGCCTGGATCTTCATTGCACTCTATGGGTCTCTGTTCTCGATCTGCCTGATTATCCAGTCTTAAGTCGGAGGCGGTACCGGATAAATTAAGAGGGCCTGGAAATCGTTCCAGGCCCTCAGATTTTTCAGCTACCGGATAATTACCGAACCCCGCCGTAAAGCTCTCCAATCTTGCTTGCTATCTTACGGCAGACAATTGTGCTGTTTCATGAGTCTCCTGAACTGGCTGTTTCAAATCATAGCGTTGTTCGGCCGCGCGCAAGATTGCAGTGAGCATCTCCCTGTATGACATGCCGGCGATCTTGGACATTTTCGCCAGGTGCCCGTCCCAGCACCAACCCGGATTGGGATTGACCTCGAGAAGCTTCGGATTGCCCTCGGCATCCAGTCTCCAGTCAAAGCGGGAGTAATCCCTGCATTCCAGCCTCTCAAACAGCCGCACTGAGCAGTTGACGATTAATTTTTCCGTCTGTTCCGGGAGCTCTGCGGGAATCGACTTCACATTCCAATAGGGCGAATCAGGGAGCCACTTGGCCTCGTATCCGCATATTCTGGGAAGATCAGGGGGCAAGTCAGAATAATCCTCCTCGATCAGCGGCAGAACCGTGTAAGATTCCGGAGGATTGCCGATGATTCCCACGCTGAGGTCTTTTCCGGTGAGAAACTCCTCGATCAGGATGGGTTTGTCGTAGCCGAATTTCTCTCTGATTTCCGTGATCGCATTCACCAGGTTCTCGACCGTGTTTGCAATACTCCTCTGAGTGATCCCGAAGCTGGAATCGCCAAAATTAGGCTTTACAATGACCGGGAACCTGAAAGGAATTTCGTAAATTGTGTCTTCCGGCTTGATAAAGAAAGCATCGGATACGGGAATACCCATTTCATTTGCCACACCGCGCACGAGCGATTTATCATAACAAGTGCCGAGGCACTGCGGTCCGGCTCCAGTGTAAGGAATACCCAGAATCTCGAGAATAGCGGGGATATGGAGTTCTCTCCGGGCATCGTTGGTATACCCCTCATCGCAAAGATTGAGTACGAAATCTATTTTCGGTTTCAGGTTCACAAAGTCATTAATCAGAGTGTCGTGATTGCTGAGATAAATGAACCTGTACGTCTCCAATTCCCTGAGAACGTCTTTCATCTGGTCGATCGTGTAAAAGTCATCGTCATCGAATACGCACAGCGGTTTTAATGGATCAGGTTTCTTGGGATCGCCCAGAACCACCACCACATTGCGGACCAGCTCTTTCTTTTTCCTTCTGGGTGCCCATTCTTTTTTGACTGCAGCGGTAATAATAATCCGCTGCTCCATCATGCCCAGGTCCTGGTTACGCTGAGACTCAGGCGAAAAAGAGCAATGGATTGTGATATTCGAGAAACCCGCCGCCTTGAGCAGCTCTTCGATACTCTCCCGGGAATAGAGCCTTTCTGCATAGAACTGGTCCGCAATCACGCCCTTTTCCACATTGGTCACCACTTCCCGCGAGATAAGACGCTGATTGTCCAGGGAAAGGGAGCGCTCCCTGCAGACAAAAAGCTTCTTGTCTATCCATTCCCAGGACCTGGCTTGAAAGTGCTTCCTGAGATATTCCCCATCTGCTACATCGATCAGCAGCCGACCCCAGGGCTTGAGAACCCTTAGAACCTCTTTCAGGACTCTTATGTCGTCCTGGACAGTTTCAAAATAGCCGAAACTGTTTCCGAGAATCAGCACTACGTCAAAAGTGTCGGGCTGAAAAGGTACTTTCCTGGCATCTCCCTCACGAAACTTGAGGCTCAGGCCTTCTTTTTTGACCTGTGTTCTGGCTTTCTGGATCAGGTAGTGGGAGCGGTCCAGACCCTCGATATTGAGAAACCCTCTCCCGGCAAGCTCGAAACAATGCCGGCCCTGTCCGCAGCAAAGATCCAGAATGTTATCTTCAGGTGTCAGCTTCAGGATATCGGCAAACAGGTCCACTTCCCCCTTGGTGATTTTGTCGTCCGCTACCACATCCGCATCTGTCTTGATATAGACGGCATTGAAGATGCGCCGCCACCAATCCGGCTGGACATATTCTTCCAGGTTGGGGACCGAGCCAAGGGATTTTGGGATTTCCGGGCCGTTTTTCCCATTTTTCCTATTTTTCCCATTTTTCCCATGCTCGGCTCTCGGAGGCTTTTCTTTTTCTTCCTTCATTTTGGGCGTTTCCTCGTTCATTGGAAAATGATGAGTTCAGGGATTATCCTAAAAAAATGTAACTCATTACATCAAATTTACAAGCAATTATTTCATGGTCCATGCTCCCAAAAAAATATGTTTTTTTAAGGAGAATATAAATAATGAGTTCCTTCAAAAAGTCAATTGGAAAATAAAGCTCTCTTGATAAAATTTTCCTCAAGAGAGGTATTCAGTAATACAATATGTTGTGTTCGAGATAATAGCAAGGACTATATATTGTTTAGACGAGCTTTTCAGCAGACTCTGGATAAGCTCGACCCGCTATTATCTTGCACCGTGGTAAGCAGGGTCTGAAAAAGCCCGGCTGAATCAGGCGGGTTGACAGGTGCCGGCCGGCAGATCAAGAGGCCTGAGCGCACCGGGGCTGGAAAAAGGGCTTCCTTATTTTTCAGTAATCTCAACCGCGTGTTTCTTTTAACTTCCCGGCAAACTCCTTTCCCAGGCGCCTCTCAAAATCAAGGTAGACCTGGGGATCGTCCAGGCGGGAGAGTGCCTGGTCCAAACGCCGCCGCTGGTGGGCGAAAGCGGCCTCAGAGACTTTCTCGGGGTCCACTGTGTCATAAAGGAGTTCCTTAAGCTCTTTCTCCACTATCCGGCAAGAAGCGCTTCCGGCCAGGTTCTCTAATTCCCCGGGATCCATCGCCAGGTTAAACAACAAGGGCGGAAAGCCCACGAAATAGACATACTTCCAAGGCCCCTTGCGCACCCAGAAAATACCGGTCACGGCCCCCTCGTTGTTCAGCTCGGAATAGGCCCAGCGCTTATCCCCTTTTTCTCTGCCCTTGACCAGGGGAATCAGAGATTTCCCCCGCAGTCCAGGGAACGGCCCCGCTCCGGAGAGCTCCAGAATGGTAGCTGCCAGGTCCACATGGGAGACCGGAGCGCCGATAGTTTCAGACTCGAAGCCCGGCCCGGAGATAATGAGCGGGACCCGGGCCGCCTGGTCATAGGGAGTGTTCTTGAACCACATCCCGTGCTCGCCCAGCATTTCGCCGTGGTCTGCAGTGAACACTAGGATTGTCTCCCCGGCCTTGCCGCTTTTCTCGAGCGCCTGCAGAACTTCGCCCACCCACTCGTCCAGCATGGTGATCATCCCGTAATATGCGGCCCGTGCGCGACGGATATTGCCTTCCGGGAACGGCGCTTCATTGAACTTGTTGTAGTGGTTGGTGGCGGCAAGCACGGGATGCAGCTCCGGCGGCCAGCCGCGCGGTAAGTCCGGCAGGGATATATTGTCCAGAGGGTACATGCGATAGTACCTTTCCGGGATGACCCACCTTGGGTGCGGGCAATTGAGTCCCAGATACTGCACCCAGGGGGAATCCAGGGCAGGAGCCTCCTCTTTGAGGAAGCGCAGCGTTTCGCTGACAAACCGGTAGTCCCTGTTGGGTGTCTCATCTAGAAAAGCGTCGATCTGGGCCCTCGAGTCCACCCGCGGGACAATGGGATTGCGGAAATAAGCCGTAATGTCAGGGCTGGTGTCATGCCCGTGGACCGTATCGATTTCCTGCATGCCGTAGTCATGGTGGTAAAGGAAATCGAGCTTACCGGCAGCCCGGCAGAGGTAGCCGGAATCGTTGAGCCTGTTGGTCCAGGCAGGCACGCGGCCATCAAACGGCGCGGCATTATCGTATGCCTCCACCTCGTGCGGGTAAAGGCCTGTAAACATCGCAGCCCGGGCGGGGACACAGACCGGGCTGTTCGAATAACAGGCCGTGAAAACCGTACCGCGTGATGCCAGTCGGTCGAGGTTGGGAGTGTAAACCAATGGATGGCCTGCAAAGCCGGCGCATCCGGCATTGAACTGATCCACGCAGATAAAGAGAATGTTCGGATGCTCCGGAATGCGGGCATGACCTCTGACGCATGCTGCCGTTTTGAGCAAAGCCGGCAGCCCGACAGCCGCCCCGCCGAGTTTGAGAAAATCTCTTCTGTCCATAGTTTTACTCCGTGCGTTGGGACCATTTACCGGTTAAAGTTTTTATGCTTTATCGCTGCAGGTCTTCCAAAACCATATCTCAGGTGGGAATCCAGATCGTCTTCGCTGAGATAACCTCGGCATCACTCCTGAGATGAAGCGGGGATAGGGATTTGGTGAAAAAAACAAAACCCTTATAACCTGTTAAATACTGGTAAGAGGTCTTTATGAATCCACCTTTGGCTGTTACCACAAGCGGATTGTCTACCTTAGTCAGTACAGTTTCGAACTCTTTCGGCTCTAACTGGACTATTGCGCCAGAGGCCTTGACAGCCTGGGCAATCACAGCTTGATAAACTCCGCCTGCTCCCGTAACGGCTCCATTAGTCATCATGAAATCCCTTGTTTTAGAGGATTGATAAACTGAGCTTTGGGATTATCTCCAATTAATAGCAATCCATGTAATCCAACTCTTCATTTGTAACCCTATTATATATGGAAATCAAGTCTAAGGTTAAAGCCTGATCCGTACCCGAACAGCTAATTATCCCATTCCCTTCAGTTTTAACCGGCTGGTGAAGTGGAAATTTGAATGCAGCAGCCAGCCCCGTGTTAACCGAAATCTGGCCGAATCCCGAAAATCAGCGCCAATGACTGTACCAGCCCGCTTCCCAAAAGGCACCCAGCCATTTTGCCCAATGCCGCAGTAACCGGCTCCCGTGACTTTTCAATTCCCTTTTTCCCGAAGCCACTTTGCCATGCCGCCCTTAAAAAACCGACACAGGATACTTTTCTTTGTATTATATATCTTTAGTCCGGTCTCCGGCTGAAGTTCCGAATAAAGCGAAGAATAAAGGCCTAACCCAGGTGAAGCCTTTCTCTTAAAGGAAAAAAAGAATTATGATCGATAAGTCAGAAAGAGCGGAATTTAAGGCCATCATGAGCGGTTTGGAAAAATACAAGAGTAATTCGTGCCTGGAGGATCAGCCTTTTTTCATCAATTTCTTGTAGACAGCATCGAATTCATTGGCCTGCAGCAGGATCAACTGAGCCTGGGAGATGTCCGCGACATTGTAAACAATGGCCTTGTTCTGCACCACATCGCTGAATTTCACGAGCTTTATGGCTCCGGAACCGGCCAGCTTTTGTAGTTGAAGGATCGCATCTTTGACGCCGTATTTCAAGATCCTCACGCTGTCCTTGACATAGCGGTCGAAATCATAGTGGCTGCGTCCCCTGTCATCCCTGGGCAGGGAGCCGGACTGGTTTTTCAGGAAGTAAAGGATCTCCTGGGCCTTCTCATCAAGCACGCTGTACTTGCAGCTGGGCATAGGGAAGCCGGGGAGATGGCTCAGGCGCTCGGCTAGGAAATCGACAAAAGCCCCGAACAGCTCGGTCTCGGGTACCAGCAGGAGGCTGTCATCAGGGTTTCCCGCGGTTTCGAGCCTGATCAGCTCGGTTTGAGCGAGGTTGTCAAGCGCTTCCTCGATTTTTTTCTGGGAGAAAGCCAGTACCCGGCAGATCTCCAGCAGCAGCTCACGGTATGGGTAAGCAAAACCCTGTTCACGCGGGATGCCTTTCAGGCTGCCCAGGGTGCAGATAAGCGCGCAGACACTGTAAATCAGCCGCTCCCGCAGACTCAGGGTGCTGACCATCTGGTTGGTGTTCCTCAGCCTTTCGCTCAAGCTCGTGAAAAGCGGGCGGACTTCTTTGGGGATCAGGTTCAGAATAGCCTGGAAGCGCGGGCGGTCAATCACACTGAGGCGTGTGGGCTCGACCGCAGTGACAGAGGCAGATCGCGGCTGGCCGTCGATCAGCGACATCTCGCCGAATATGCTGCCCGGGCCGAGACGGTCCAGTACTATCCGCTGGCCCTCGATGACCTTGGAAACCTCCACTTTGCCGGAGAGGATAATATAGGCGCTGTCACCCGGTGAGTTTTCGCGGAGGATTAGCTGGCCGGGTTCGAAATTCTGGACATTTCCTTGCTTGACCATGATCTCTGAATGTGGCTGCGGTAATAAAAGAGTTGGAAATACGTTTCTAAAATATAAATATGCTATTTCGGCTATAAGATCAATAAAAAATAATTTATTTGACAAATTGCCTGTTTTTATACAGCTCCTCCGGTGATTGTCCTGAGCGGCAGGGAAAGGAAACTATCTGTTCTAATCTTGATTTCTTGAACTTCCGCCTATTACCTGCTATTTTTAAGAATCCGCGCAAACGGTTGTTCTTTTTCTGAACAACCGCCATTTACTCCTTAAAATGTTTGCAGCCCACTTTAAATTTCAAATCCCGTGAATGCTGGATCCCTTTTCCCGAGGTAAAAATGAAGATCAAAAATTTGTTTTCTCTGACTCTGCCGGTAATTCTCGGCCTGACACTCTGCTTTCCCGGCGCCCCGGCAGGAAAAATCGAAATACCGACGGATTTGCTTAAAAAACCATGGGAAGCTGCCTGGATCTGCCTTCCGGACCGGGACAGAACCTCTTACGGAGTTTTCCTGTTCCGGAAAACATTCGAGCTGAAAGAGAAACCCTCCCGGTTTATCATCCATGTCTCCGCGGACAACCGCTACAAGCTATATGTCAATGGGGTCGAGGTCTGCGATGGACCCGCCAGGGGGGATCTCTGGCACTGGAGGTTTGAAACTGTCGATATCGCCGGGCACCTGAACCCGGGCAAAAACCTTCTTGCCGCAGTTGTCTGGAATTTCGGCGAGTACCTGCCCTGGGCGCAGATGACATATTCCACGGCCTTTGTGGTCCAGGGCAACGGGCCCGGGGAAGCTGTCGTAAATACCGGTGAAAGCTGGAAAGCCGCGGAAAATAAAGCCTACTCTCCGATCCCCATAGACCGGTCCAAGATCCGAGCCTTCACAGTGGTCGGCCCGGGAGACCGCGTGGATGGCGGGCTTTTTCCCTGGGGCTGGGAAAAACCGGAACTCGATGACAGCGGCTGGCAGGACGCAGTCAAGGTTTCACGGGCCACACCGCGGGAAATCAGGGATGCAGACTCACACTGGCATCTCGTGCCCCGGATGATCCCCCCGATGGAAAAGAAAGCCCTACCTGCCCCCATGGTTCGAAGGGCTTTCAGGATTGCGGTCAAGAAAAATGATTTCCAGCAGGGAGCGAAACTGCTTATCCCCGCCGGGAAAAAAGTTACTCTTATGTTTGACCAGGACCATTTGACATCCGCTTATCCAGAACTCACGGTGAGCGGAGGGAAAGGTGCCCGGATCACCCTGACCTATGCAGAGGCCCTGTTCGACAAGGAGGGCAACAAAGGTCACCGCGCTCAGATCGAGGGCAGAGAGATTATCGGCAATATGGATGAGTTTTTCCCTGACGGGGGCCCGGGAAGAAAATTCACCACACTCTGGTTCAGGACTTTCCGCTACCTGCAAATGGATATCCAAACCACGCAAGAGCCACTGACAATCGAAAGCTTGAGCCTTACATTCGTGGGCTATCCTTTCCAGGAAAAGGCCTCTTTCACCAGTGATGATCCCTTGCTCGCCCGAATCTGGGAGGTCTCCTGGCGCACTGCCCGCCTATGCGCCGGGGAAACCTATTTCGACTGCCCGTATTACGAACAGCTCAATTATGCAGGGGACACCAGGATCCAGGCCCTGATCTCGCTCTATGTCTCCGGGGACGACCGGCTGATGCGCAAGGCCATCTCTCTTTTCGATGACTCCCGGATCTCCGACGGCCTGACATACAGCCGCTACCCCTCCTATGTGCCGCAGATTATTCCCCCTTATTCCCTGTTCTGGATCGCCATGGTGTATGATTACTGGATGCACCGCGACGATCCGGAATTCGTGCGCGCCATGCTCCCGGGGATGCGCGACGTGCTCGAATGGTTCGAAAGGCACCTCACTGAAAAAGATCTCCTCGGCCGCCTGCCCTGGTGGAACTTCGTGGACTGGGCGCCGGAATACGAGGATGGGGTCTGCCCAGGCGCAGAGGATGGCGAGACCTCGGTGATCAGCCTGCAGTATGTCTATGTCTTAAACTACGCAGCAGAGCTTTGCGCCGGGTTCGGCAAGACCCAGGAGGCCGAGCATTATCGCGAGCTGGCCTCGAGGATCAAAGCGGCGGTTTTGAAACACTGCTGGTCCGCGGACAGGGGACTGGTAGCCGAGACCCCGGAAAAGAAACAATTCAGCCAGCACGCAAATGTGATGGCGATCCTGGTTGACCTGGTATCGCCTGGTGAGCAGTCAGACCTCTGTGAAAAGATCATCTCCGGGAAAGACCTTATCCAGTGCACCTTCTATTACCGCTTTTATCTCAACCGGGCGCTCAGGAAAGTGGGCCGGGGAGATGAGTACCTCGACATGCTGAGCCCTTGGTACAAAATGCTCGAGATGGGACTCACCACATTTGCCGAGAACCCGGAGCCCACGCGCTCGGACTGCCACGCCTGGAGCGCGAGCCCGATTTACGAACTGCTGGCCACAGTGGCCGGCATCGAACCCTCTGCGCCTGGATTCAAGAGAGTCCAGATCGAGCCGCACCTGGGGAGGCTGAACAAGATAGACGCTGCCATGCCCCACCCGACCGGCACAATCGCCTGCTCGCTCGAGCGCCAGGGTGAAGAGGGTGTCTCGGGAAGTATCACCTTGCCGGAGGATCTGTCCGGGGTCTTTATCTGGGGAAAGAAAAAAATCTCTTTAAAGCCCGGGAAGCAGGAGATCAAGGTGAAGTAAAGGGCGGCACGCTATTCAATCAAAATACGCAGGGGGCGCAGACCGCGGTCTGTGCCCCCTGCGCTGTTTTTACTGGACATGTTCTATACAGGAAATTCTCAAGCCCTCCACGGGCGCTCTCTTTCAATGCCGCCGGACAGCACATCCAGCGCCAGATTCGTATCCTCGACAACCTGAAAATCGTACATCCCGACACAGATAAAATCCGCGCCGTTCTTGAAAGCGAACGGAAATCCCACCTTGGGCTCTATGGCGCCGGCAGCCAGGATCTTGAAAGCGATCCAGGGCTCTTCAAGATTGTTCATGAATGCGATAGTATCTTCCGGGTCCGTGCACCAGATATTATCTTGCTCTTCTGTCGGCGTAGCGGACCAGTAATCCGTGCGGTGCAGGGTCTTGACCCAGAAATCGGGCTTGATTCCCATATCCACACAAGCCTTGACAGTCTCCAGCAGGTGAGCGCCCACACCCGCGGGCACTCCCTGGCTCCTGATATATTCCACCGCCTCGCCGATCTGATCGACTTTGCCCGCTTCGAAAAGCCTGTCGGATATCCCGCCCTGGACATAACAGGCATGAGCGCCACCGTCGATAGACATCTTGATTCCTTTTATCACATCATTCTCAAATGCACAATCGGAAATGAACTGAATCTTCCCTTTCTCCTGCCGCCAGTATTTTGTGATTACCCTGCACAATGCAGGAGTGGTCAGGATGGTGTTTATCCCGCACTGCTCGGCCAGGCGGAAGGTCTCGAACACTTTCTGGTCGTGGTGGTAGGCTTTGACCAGTGTCGAGACATAAATCAGATCCCTGGCGTGGGCCCAGCCGCCGATCAGGTTTCCGCCCATAATCATTCTGCTGAGCTTTAAATTGCCGATATACCCGTAAGGCAGTTGTCCTTTGAGCTCTTTCAAGCTCGCGAACCGGAAAGTCTTGATAGTCGCGCTGGTAATTGCTTCCGTATCGCCGCCTGCTGCAGCCAGCAAATGTTTTTCCTCCCAGCTCTCCCAGCCCCGCCTTTTCAAAACAGCCAGAGCAAAAGCGCCGAAAACCGGCAGGGGGAGCAGGCTTTTCAGGATTTCCCTGCGGTCCATCATCACACCAGGCTCGGGTTCCTCCTTGATACTTCCTTCCACGGTTTCTGCGGCCTTGCGCTCAACCTTCAGGCCTCTATTCCTGATCTGCACTATCAGTTTATCCAGTCCAAAGAAATAGCCGGTCGGGAAAAGGGCCAGCACGCCCAGGGCCAGCAACTCGACCAGGTTTTTATCCACTATCAGATAATTCCCCTCGGTCATTCCATGGCTCATGCCAATAAACGGGGGATTGGCAACATAATAAAGCAGCAGGAGGATTATCCCGGAAATGCTGGCGACACGGGTGAAAGCGCCGAAAAAAAGCCCCAGGCCGATAAAAATCAAGCCCCAGATATTCAGGAGATCGACAATGTTTAAAACAGCAGGATTCATCACAATCCAGTGAAAGAACCCGGAAAAAATCCATTTCGACTCCGCAAGATAACCTGCGGATGACCAGTTCGGATCGTAAAGCTTTACCAGCCCCTCATAAAGAAAATGCCAGCCGATCGCCAGACGCAGCAAAACCAGCACAGAGGACTGAACAGCCGATAACTTTTTAATACTTTCGGTAAGGGCAATATTTTTCTGCGGCATGATTTTAACTCCTTTCAAAGGACTGTGACCGGATCAAAAACACTGTTTATTAATTATAGCTTCTATTCGTTTTTGTGCAAGGGTTTCCGCCAGCTTGTCTTTAAACCGGGATCCCATTCAGGTCTCACTTTAATAGATTAATCCTTTTTCTCCGCCTGATCAAGCTTTCTGTTGTTCAAAACTCCGAAAAGGCCGAATTTTATGAAAGGAGCTAAAAATAACAAACTGTGAATGACTGGACACGTCACTATCATTGTGGCAGACTTCGGGGATCATTATTTTGAAACCCTGGAGGGCAATACAGACCACTGGGGCGATCTCGAGGGGATCGAGGTCTGTCTGACCATGCTGGTTGTCGATTAAATATTTTTTCTGATTTTATCCCAAGGAAAGAAAATGAAAAGAATCGTCTTTATCCTGGCTGTTCCGCTTTTGGTTCTCACAGCCTGCGGGCAATCCCGGTCAGGCAGCGGTCCGGGTACTATAAGCCTAACAGCTCAGCAGGCTGCTCTCGGTCGGCCGGAATATTTTCCCCGGCGTATCTGGGCCGCCTGCGATTTCGAGCTGCTGAGGAAAGATGTGGTCTGGACCGGGGAGCTCGAGCATGACAATATCCCAGCCTATCCCGGCAACAGCACTGCCTTAAGGGCCAGGCCTGCCGGTCCCGGAGGGCTGCGTTTTCTCAGTGTCAAACCGGTTTCCTATCCGCGCATGGGAGGGAAAAACCAGGTTTATTTCCGCTATTTTATCAGGGGCGCAAGCTCGCTCACACTGGAGATTTTCAACCTCGACAGGAACGATTCCCACCGGGTCAGAGTATCCGGCCTTAGACAAGGCGCCTGGTCTGAGACCACGCTCGATTTCAGCGCGGCTCAGGCAAGCGGACCTGTCCGTGGGTTAATAGTCCAGGGGGAGCGGATGAACGACCTGATTTTTAATGTTGAGCCCGCACGTGAAGGCATTGACTGTGAGCTCGTAGTGGATGACGTGGTCTGTTTCTCCGATGACCCGGAGCCACAAAAGGTGAACGAGCCTTTCCCCAGGCGCGTAATCTGTGTCTGGGATTTCGATGTGCTGGATTACTACCATCCCTGGACCCACGACCATTACCAGGTGCTGCGCCAGGGGGAGCCCCTGGAGAACGACTGGGGTGTGTGCCGGGCCGTGGCGAATCCTGAAAATCCAGACAAGCGGATCAGGCTCGTGATCGATCCCCCGCAGGCGGTCGGAGAAAGCACTAAACTGCGCTTCCGTTACTTTCTCGTAAGCTCCGCTGGTCTCCAGGTTCAGATATTCGACCTCACGGATCTGGACAACCGGCATATTGTCCTGCCTGAAACCGGACAAGGAGCATGGCACTGGTCGATACTCGATTTCACCAGGGATGGAATAAAGAACAACGGACTCCAGACCCCGTTCGAAGCCGGGAACCTGGTGGATGATATCTTTTTCCTGCCCAGGCAGGCTCCCGGAAAAGAAGCCGAGCTGCTGATAGATGAGGTGGTGCTATATGATGCCTACAGCGACTGAAAATCCACTTTTACCGGCGGCTTGCGGTCAATAGCTTTCACAATCAAACCTGGAATTACGCTTTGACAGCCTGCCG
>DATKXY010000218.1:0-29747 GCA_035528795.1 archaeon
CCCATATCGAGATGATGCGGGAAGTCTACCGGCTGACCGAGGACGAGCACGGGCCCTATCCCGATAAACCCGTAGAGCTTTAGGTCAGAATCACTTATCAATTTCCATGTGCCCTGGCTGGACCTCATAAAAAAGAGGCAAGAGACCAGGCGGGGATTAAAAAGTTCAAAGGAAAATTATCATGAAACCAACAATCTCTATCTTTCTTTCTATCCTGCTGTTCACTCTCCAGAATGCAGAGGCAAAAAAAACCTGGGAAAAAGACCCTTACAGTTGGTCAGAGAAGGACTGCCAAACCATACAATCCAAGTCTCCCTGGTATTGCGAGTCCTACAAGCCGGCCGCTTTTGGTTCAGACGTGTATTACCTTCTGAAATGCCAATGGGTCAGTCCGGTCATTATATTTGCCGAGGCGCGGGAGAAGCAGTTGAAGACCGGGCAGACCGAGGAGTTTCTTAAACAACATTTTGAAGAGAAAAAGAATAAAGAAGGATTGACAGATGATGACATTATTGTAATCAGGCTCTTTCCGATGAAAGGCAATGGCAGGCGAGGGCAAAACCTCCATTCTTTGTACGGGAATGATCCATTTTTCAAAGAAATCGATAAAAATATCATCCTCGAAAGGAATAATAATAAAGATGAATTTTTGAAGCCCGTATCTTTTAATACCATAGAAAACAGCAATGGTGAGGGTTTTTGTATAATTTTTAAAAATGAAGACTTTATCACCTCCGACACCAGACTCGCTGTTCTGGAGATCAGCACCGAAATGGGCACGTTCAAGCTGAAATTCCAGCCACGCATGATGCAGGCCACTGAATTTGAAAAAGTGTTCTGAATGCATCGAGGAAAAAAGAGGATAAAGATTTACCTGCAAATAAGACTGGAAAAAGGATCAGTTAGGGAGCACTCAATGGATTTCAGCTCGATAAATCTTTACTGATCGCTTAATTTCCCTTCCAGTCCTCCTCCCATGTAAAGCCTGCTCTGATCTTCGGTTGCTCAAACCACCTTCCGGCTCCGGAGACTCTCTTAACCACCATCCTGCAATTGTATTTATTTAATCGCTTTTTTTTATTGACTGGCCGGACATAGCCGCTTATATATACCTACCGTAACACATTTTTAATTATAGTAACACTATCCATGGAGGCTGGAGTGAGTATGAGACTTTGTCTGCCAACTATCCTTCTTTTTCTGGTTTCAGGAAACTGTTTATCACAAATAAATCCTGATACAGTATATCAGTTGCCTCCCGTGGTGATAGTGGGCAAGGCGATTGTGGATGAAATCATAATCAGAAAGGACGCCTCGACCGTTGTCCAGGTGAGCGAGCAGCAGATCAACGACCTGAACGCCATGGACCTGCCAAGCGCCTTGCGCAGGGTTCCCGGAGTGGTAATCTCCCGGTACAACCAGGTTGGGAGCTACGGAGGCGGTGAAGGCGGCAGTATCTATATTCGCGGCAAGGGTTCGGCCCGTCCGGGTGCCGAAATCCAGACCATGGTTGACGGTGCGCCCAGGTTTGTCGGTGTCTGGACCCATCCGCTGATGGATGTCCTGAACGTGGATCACCTCGAGCGGATCGACATTTACAAATCTCCGGAGCCGGTTCTCTGGGGCAACATGTCATTCGGCTCACTGAACCTGGTGAGCCGCCGGATGCACGAAGAGGGCACACGGACAGATATTTCCACTCTTTTCGGCGCCAACAAAACTTACGGCCTCACTTTCAATCACGGCGGCAAGACAGGAGACCTCGATTATTATCTCGGCGTATCAGCCAGGGGATCGGACGGCCACAGGCCCAATGCGGATGGGCAACTGAGGGATTATTGGGGGCGTATAGGCTACCAGTTCAACGATTCCTGGGATGCCTCCCTGATTCTTTCCGGCTCGGACAACTGGGCCCGGGACCCCGGTCCGGTCGGCGGGCCTGTTCCACAGCGCGCCCGTTACAATACAAACGATTATTCTGTCAACCTTACTGTTTCCAACCGGGGTAAGAAAATAAACGGCTTTCTCAAGCTGTACGCTGACAACGGGGATATAAGATGGGAGCAGTGGAGCAGCAGCACCAACAACTGGTTTAATTCAAACACGGACTATCTCAACCGGGGTCTGCGCCTGCGGCAGAATTTACAGCTCTCTGCGGCCACCGAACTGACCGTGGGCTTTGATTACGACGCATACGGGGGCAAATTTGTCGAGGAACACGCTGATCCGGCGAACACGAAAACCATGCCTGAAAAGTACTTCTTCAACACAGCGGGCTACGCAAGCTTTTCCCATTCTTTCACCCTTGCTCCGGGAATATCTTTGACCCCCTCGGCCGGAGTGAGGATCAACAATCACACTGTTTTCGACAATCAGGTCGCCCCGGAAGCCGGAATCATACTCACCGGAGAAAAATGGAATTTGTATGCCAATTATTCCCGCTCATACAACTATATGGGAATCTACTCGGTATGGTTCTATAACGTAGCCTGGCCCAACAGCGCCGGAAAATACAAAGATCTGAAGCCTGAGCGGGTCAAACATTACGAAATAGGTCTCAAGCTCACGCCCACGAGAGGGACAAGTCTTGATTTCTGCATTTTCCGCGACCGCGGGGAAGACAAGATCCGGTTTATTCCTCCTCCCCCTCCTCCCCCGTCATTTGCCAATGTCGACCGGTTCGAAACCACTGGTTTCGAGTTTTCTTTAAGCTGGTCGCCGGTGAAAGAGCTCTCCCTGTTCACCGGTTTTACTGTTTTGAGCAAAGACCCTGAAACTCTGCCCTATGCGCCAGGGTATACCTTCTCTATGGGCGCCAACCTGAGATTCCTGAAAAGGTTCCAGCTAAATATCGATCTAGAGGCCATAGATGAGATGTATACAGTCAACCCGAGATTCGACCCCATATCTCAAATGAATCCGGACACTGCTCCCAAAATTGACTCTTATGCAATTGCCAATGCCAAGCTGTCTTATTATGTTGGAAACCTGGCCGGGTCCGGCAGGGGAGCCAGCCATATTTTCCTGGCGCTTGAAAATTTCACGGGCGCCGATTACGAATACAAGCCCGGCTACCCAATGCCGGGGGCAACCGCTTTCCTGGGGTTAACACTGGATTACTGAGTACATGATTTCATAAATGTTGTGACGCATTATCATAATGCCGATCCGGACAATTTCATTGGGGCGGGTTTAAAACCCGCCCCTACACGTGGATAGACTGAAATGGTCCGGGCGCTCAAGAGATTCTTAGCCCGCAGCATAAGCCAGATCTGCGGAACTGTCGGCGCTCTATTTCGGCGACGCGGTTATTACGAGTGCGCAATCAGAAATGAAAGTGGACTCGACCGGATACGGGAATACATCGTGCAGAAACCTTCTCGACAGTCCAGGGACCCCGAGAGCTATGAGCGTAGCAGTAAGAATGAAATGGAGGATCGGTTGTCCCATGGGGCATGGAATTCACTCTTTCTGCCTTAAAGAAACCTTTGTAAGTTGTAAGAGCGGGTTATACCCGCCAGAGGGGAGCCGCTTAGGTTTCCCTATTGAAAGTCCTTAACGCGAGCTCGAGAATTGCGGGAGATTTGATTGAAGCATTTCAACTGGTATATTTTTCTTATTTTCCTGGCGAATTCCGCTCTTTCATGCTCCAGGGCGGATCCGGTCAGCCAGCCCGTAGTAGTGGCTACAACCACGATGATCGGGAGCATGGTCGAACTGTTGGCTCAGGAAAAGATCGAGCTTCGCGTGCTTGTACCGCCGGGTTCATGTCCGGGACATTTCGACCTCAAGCCCCAGGATGCGGTTCGCCTCTCCAGGGCCTCCCTGATTGTCCGTCACGACTACCAGGCGTATCTGGACCGGAAACTCAAGCCTCAAAATGAAAAAGTCTCGATTGTAGCACTCCGTTCTCCGGGTAGCCTGGTGATCCCCAAGGCTTACCTGGAGGCTTTAAGCCAGCTCAAATCTATCTTGAGCAGCCGCTTTCCCGATCTTGCCCCGGATTTTGAATCCAATTTCGCGCTCGCCTCTCAGCGGATTGAAGAGATCGAAGGGACGGCCAGAAAAAGGATCGTCGAGGCTGAGCTTAGCCGCGCCAGGATTCTCGGTTCGGTGATGCAGGAGGATTTCCTGCGCTGGGTCGGGATGCAGGTCTGCGCGAGCTTCTCCAACTCCCCGGATGAACTTTCGGTCCTGCGCCTGACAGAGCTTGTCAGGACCGCCGAGGGACAGCACGTGGATTTTGTGGCCGGTAATCTCCAGAGCGGCGGCGAGATGGTCGCTGTGGGAATCGCCGCGGAAATCGGATGTCCGGTCTGTGTCCTGAGCAACTTCCCGGGCACCAATGAGCGCAACAGCACTTATTTCGAGCTGCTCCTTGACAATATCAACCTTCTCGCTCAGATCAACAAAGAGACCGCGCAGCCATGAAACGAGCTGTCAACTTGGCCGGGGTCAGTGTCCTGCTCCGTAACAAAACCATTCTGCAAGATGTCTCTCTCAGCATTGAGCCGGGCCAGTTCTGGGGATTTGCCGGTCCAAACGGCTCTGGCAAAACCACCCTGATGCGCCTGATAACAGGCTTGCTG
Source organism: archaeon (assembly GCA_035528795.1). Classification (GTDB taxonomy): domain Bacteria; phylum Gemmatimonadota; class Glassbacteria; order GWA2-58-10; family GWA2-58-10; genus DATKXY01. The sequence goes on from DATKXY010000218.1 coordinate 4,590, forward strand.
CCTCATGCCTCCGGCGAGGTGCAGGTTCTGGGAAAAGCAACCAGCCAATGGCGTCTGACAGAACTGCGAAAAATGGTGGGCTATCTGCCGCAGCACCTGTTCTTTGATGAAGGGGTCCCGATCACAGCCGGGGAAGTTATCTTAATGGGCAGGACAGGCAAGCGGGGACTCCTGAGATGGCTCACCCGGGAAGACTATAGACTGGCCGAGGCCAGCGCCGCGGAACTCGGGATAAGCTCGCTGCTCGACCGCCCTGTAGGAAGCCTTTCCGGCGGGGAACGCCAGCTGGTGCAGCTTGCGCGGGCCCTGTCCCAGGAGCCGGAGATCCTGATCCTCGATGAGCCGACAAACAATCTCGACCCCAAGGCAGCTGCCGGCTTCATGGACACGGTCGAGAGGCTGCACCGGGAGCGCAATCTCACAGTGCTCGCCGTGACCCATGAAATCTCTTCGCTGCCGGAAAGATGCTCATTCCTGGCCCTGCTGAAACAGGGACGCCTGCTCGCAGCTGGCCCTAAAGAAAGCCTGCTCGAACCGCAGATTCTCTCAGATCTCTATGGTTTCCGGGTCTGTGTCGAAAAAAGGCCCGGAGTTTATCACATTTTCCGGGGATAGGCGCCTTGGATATACTGGAACTCTGGCAATTCGCTTTCTTCCGCAATGCAATCGCAGCCTCTTTTCTCTGCGGGATCGGCTGCTCGGTAATCGGTGTGTTCATTGTCAACATGCGGATCCCTTTTATCGGTGTGGCCATGTCGCATGCAGCCATGGCAGGCGCAGTGATCGCCCTGCTTGCGGGATTCGACCCCCTGTTGGGCGGATTCGGCCTGGCAGTGGCCTCCTCATTCGCCATCGGGCCCCTGGCTGACCGCAGCCGGATGGACCCGAATATATCCCTTGGCATCATTTTTTCCCTGATGATCGGGATAGCTTTTCTGGGGATCGGCCTTGCTCCGGAGCCGAAAAACGAGATGCTCGGCCTGATCTGGGGCAACATCCTGCTGCTTTCCAGGGAAAATGTTGTCCGCATGGCAGTCGTGACCGCATTGAGCCTGGCTGTGGTTGTCCTGTTCTACAAGGAGTTCAAGGCTATCATGTTCTCCAGGCTGCTCGCCGCCGCTGTAGGGATCCGCGAGCGCTTTGTCTATTACCTGCTGCTTGCGCTCTGCGGCGCCACAGTCACGGTCAATCTCGACACTGTAGGCGGCCTGATGCTTTTCAGTATGATTGTCAATCCGGCTGCAGCCGCCTACCAGTTCAGCTACAGGATGGGAAAACTCTTTTTCCTGGCTGCTGTGTTCGGCGTGCTCAGCGCCGCGGCGGGTATTATCACCTCCGGCTTGTTCAACCTTCCCTCAGGAGCTTGCGTTGTTATCGCCTCGAGCGCTGTATTCGGCCTGGCGCTGGTTTTTTCACCTAAAAGGAGACAGGCGGGTCATGGATCGGCATTTTGAAAAGAGCCGGGGAAAACAGCGCTTTTTCGATCACCATGCTGCCGGCTGGGATAAGGACAATGACGATCAAACAGAACATATCCGCGCTCTAGTAAAAGAAATGGGGTTGCGGCCCGGAGACACGGTTATCGAGCCTGGCTGCGGAACAGGCATTGTCTCTTCCATGCTGCTGGAAGACCTGGGAGAGCGGGGGTGTCTCCTGGGAGTGGATATCTCGAGACAGATGCTCGAGGAGGCGAAAGCCAAATCTTTCGGGACACGGGCCTCATTCCAGCACGCCGATGCGGCGCACCTGCCTTTTGCTCATGGATTCGCGGACGCTGTAGTATGTTTTCGAGTGTTCCCCCACCTCGATGATATCCCCGGCTCCCTTGCCGAGTTCAACCGGGTTTTAAAAAAGGACGGGTTTCTGGTTATCGCCCATCCTGCAGGGAGGGAAAAGCTGAACCAATTTCACACCCAGGCCGGGGGCGAGGTGGCCAAAGATATGATCCCTGAGGAGCCCCAGGTGCGCAGGCTCCTGAGAGAAGCAGGCTTTGAAATCACCTCCTTCGTGGACCGGGACGACCGCTATTTCATCCGGGCGGCAAAAAGAGTTTAGCCTCCAGCTCTAGCTTTCAGTTGACAGGATATCTCAATTAATCCCGGTGAAGCAAGTTTCAATACGTTCCTGCGGGATAAATTCACTTATCCTTCCCTCTATCGGAAAACATAATAATCGTATCCAGTGTGGCAGATTGAATCTAATAAAAGAGGTTCACCTTCTTTTAGAGCAGACTCTTTATCTTTTCTATCTGGTCCCCGATACTCTCGCGGAGTATCTTCAGATCTTCAGGAGCCACTGGTTCAGACAGCGAGTGATCAACATCGAGCAGCTTCTCTGCTTCCTCAATCACCTCGCTGTACTGGCTACCTTTTTCCCGCCTTAGACGGTCGGTCAGTTCTCTTAGTGTATATAAGTATTCATAATCTTCCTGGGCGTCCCGTAAAACTTCGAGTCTTACCGAGCTTAGCAGCCTTCCTCCCGGTCCCGGGTAAATGAAATGCCCGTCCCCGTTGCCGAATGGGTGGCTCATCGTCTCCCAGGGGAAATAAGGCCATTTCTTATCGAGAGTTTCTCCCTGTTTAATGTTGTAAGGCCAGAAATTGGTCGACCAGTAAGCGAGGCCATCAAGCTTTCGTGCCCAGGCGCGCCAGTGTATCTTCCTCAGGTTTACCGCTGGCTTGTCAATCATGCAGTCTACGTAGTCATGGTAAGCCCAGCACTGTTCGCCTGCCGTATGGCGCATGGCAATCGCTTCATCCCAATCGGATGGAGGTACATAGCCCGGGCACCAGATATCTAGTACCCCCTCAAGAGGCACCTTTTCCCCCTTCTTCCAGAAATCGTAATAATTGCTCCCCCCTTCTTTCTGTAATATCTGCAGACCGGGAATCCTCTCCTTCATCATCGTGTAAAAGGGCTTGGTCACCTCGGACGAAACCTCGTTTAATGGCTCGACCAATGCAAATTCAAACAGCCCCTCTTCCTTGAGGTGAATGGCGTAGTCAGCAAGAAAATCCAATGCTTTATCCAGGCCTTCGATGTTGAGAGCCCTTACATTGTCGAAACTTATGTCGAAAACATTGAGCCCCCTTTCCAGGCAGAACCGGATGTTTTGGTTCACCAGGGAATAATCATAAGAACTGTCGGCTACTGAATAGGTGATAAAATCAGAGCCCACATTGGGCTGGCCGATCCTGTATTTCAGGTGGAAGGCGCACGCCTTTCTGTATTCCTCAAGGGTCATCTGCCTGTTATAGAAGCTTTGCCAGGTGGATCTTGAAAAGCGGAAGAACTCCTTGATATGCGGACTGACAGAGATATCGAAATTGCGCACCAGAACCGAAAGGTTCATTTTAAGTGGATGCGAGTTAGCAGGAGCTACTGTCAGCTCTCCCCTGTACTCGCCAGCCGGGGTACCTGCAGGTACATACACGGTTACCCAGAACGGTTGCAGCAGCTGCCCGGCTTTCACTCCCTCGAAATAAGGTTCCATGAGTGGAACCAGAGGGTCGGGCCACCAACCGATATACTCTGCCTTATAGGTGGGAAGCTTGGTATGCACATAACCGACCGCGCTAACCTGGACATTTTCACTTCCTATTGTGGTGATTTTATCCCTGTTTACCAGTTCGCTCGCCCTGATCTCGATATGCCGCAGATCTTTTTCTAAAGGCAGGACAACGAGCTGGAATCCCTCGTACTCATGCCCACAAGCTGATATTTTCACCTGATCGGTGATCTCGCCCTCGAAAGTCCTGTCCCTGCGCAGTTTCACGAGATTCGATCCCACGCCTAAACCGTACTCGAGTTTCGTTCCATCTTCCGCCTTGAGACCGTGAACCCTGTATATGCCGATCTTGTGCACGAACTTGCCGATTCTTCTCTCAAGGTGATCGGCCTCGCCGGTTAACTCCTTCCAGGAGCCCGGTTCCTGTTTTTTCTTCGCCTTGCGACTCAACCTCTCGAGCTCTCTTTCGAGCAGGCTTAACTCGCTTTGCAAAACCCTGTTCACGTCATCTGAGCCGGCAGCCTCGACCTCGTCATTAAGCTTCTCAAGCCGGGTTTCGAGCTCCGAGAGCTTATTCCTGTTGGCGGTCACGGTAAAAAGAAAGCCTGTACGATGGTATACTATGCCGCTCTCCGGGCAGGAAAGTGCAAAAGTGAGATAGTGTTCTCCCTCCTCTTTTATAGAATAATACAGGAGATTTTTCTTTTTTTCATCTCCCTGCAATTCTATGCGGATAGGAAAAGAGTACGGCTCACCCGCCAGTTCGAGGCTGTCCAGCTCTACCAGACGGTAGTTCCTGTAAGTGTACGCCGTGCTTTTCAAGGGATAAATCTCCATGGTTGCCAGCAATGCCCTGGGTTTGCTGCTGTTGTTCAACACCTCGATTTCCGCAGAATTACCACCCATCGTCAACTCGCCGAAATCGAGTATCTCGCAGATCGGGTCCAGCGCCTCACCGAAAACCATGGTTCCTTTCCACCTGCTATCCTCGTTGAGCACCCCGTTTCTCCGGTACAACTGCAGAGTAAGGCTGTCTCCCACCACCGGCTCCCTGCCCAGTATCTCGCCGACAAAGGCCGCTCTCTCCTGGACCCAGTGGTCATTGTAGAATAAATTCTGATATTCCCAGTGGGGAAACACTTCCCTGCCGTTGACTAAGAAAAAGGCGAGCGGTTGGCTATGGACCTTGTTTATCGCCTCCCTGTCCGGGTAAAAGGCGTCTCTGTAATATCCGCCTATTCTTTTCAGCTTGTCCATCCGCGGGTTGTAACACTTGAATCCGAGATGGAGTCTCCAGGCCCCTTTTTCGTGCCAGGCTTCTTGGTCGGAGTAGAGTAGATAAACCTCGGTTTTCTGCACCGTGCCGTACCTGCCATCCACCGTGTTGAAACCGGAAATGCAGCTTGCTTTTTTCCAGCAGTTGTCATCCAGCCTGCCATCCACAACAGGATGGGTCAGCCCGGAGACGCCGTAGTTCTTTTTACTATCCACCACCCGGATCAGGTTGGTCGGAACGGGGATATGCCTGCTGAAAGCAAAGGATGCAGATAGAAAGAGAGCCGCTGCTACCAGGTGATACACTTTCCTATACATTTTGAACTCCTTATAACCCGAATTATCCATAAATGCAGACTGCGGTTGAAAAGTGCGGCGGGGGAGGCGGTCGAAAAATATTAAACATGGCTAATAAATATCCATCCACAAAAGATGTGTCAATCCTTTCTGTTTTTAAGTAGCAATGCCCTGAGGGGATCTCTCTCATCCTTACCATATTTGTCATCTCGGCTTATTTGTCTGCAAACAGAGCAAAGCAGGTTCTGTCAAAGCAGGCTTTATCTCCTTGCTGAGTCTGGGGGGAAGCAACCCTAACAACCCGAGAGCAGACTATAACGGGAATGGAAAATACGCGGTCACTGCAGTCCGGCCGCAGGCAGGGACAGGTAACTGACAGATATATGATTTCATAAAAACAAATAATGTCCTCCACCACTTAGGGACACAACCCGGATTGTCTCTGAAGTTTTTATCAGAATGTCTTAGGGCGTTAATGTTAAAACGGTTCTTTTATCCCGCCAGCCTGGAGAAAATCCCCTTCCATAAACGCCGATTTAAAGAGTGACGCCCGCCTGAACCCGCCATTTTTTCCAACTGCCTGAATTACAGCAAAATATCCCCCTACACCTTTAAAGATAAAGTTTCCCCCTGCCGATTAAGATAATGGAGTATTATATGTAGAATGATACCGGTCATATTTTCCTGCTTGTTTCTAATATTTTTTTAACTACTCGGAAAAATATTCCAAATAAGCTGATACACCGGGTTTACAAAAAAGCCCTGTTTTTGACCGGTTCAAGAGCTAAGGCTTTACCATTTAACACTGAAAGTATTTTCTTGAAGAATGGTCTTCTCCTGGCATAACTCTTGCCCTTTCAACCGTGACCGGGGGAACTTGCATCCATTGGTCAACAGCCTGATGGAAGCGGCCGGCGCGTGGCATAAGAATCAAAATAAAGGGTTTACTCTATGACTTCACCGATCAGCTTTACAGGTCTAGCCAGCGGAATAGACACAGAATCAATAATCACGCAACTGCTCGATATACAACGCAGGCCAATCGAGCGCCTGCAGAATAAAACCCAGACCCTCAGTCTCAATCGTGAAGCCCTGCGAGATGTCAACAACCAGCTTCTGAGCCTTCAGAAAGAGGCCCTGAACCTGCGCCTGGAATCCACTTTTTCGAGCCGCACGGTTACCTCGAGCGATGACAGCAAAATTCGCGCTACTGCCGCTTTTTCCGCTGCTAAAACCACCCACCGGGTAAAGGTCTTTGATCTGGCCCAGGAGGCTACCGTAACCAGCCACCGCTATACCAGCCAGGCCAGGCTCCTCGGCTCGAATACCTCCGGGATCAACCTGCTCGGCGGAGCCAATTACAATAACGCTCCGGGCGCGGGCAGAATCAAAGGTGGAGTTACATTAAACCCGGACGACACTCTGGCTAACCTCGGCTTGACCAGTGATTTCACCCTGAAGATCGACCCTGATGCAGGCGGTTCCCGCTCCCCGATCCAGATAACCGGTCTCCAAGCCTCGACAACAGTCAGCGAGCTGATCGGTAAGATCAAAGCGCAGGTCGACACTGTCAAGGCCCAGCTCACGTATGACGAAGTCAGCGGAGAAAAGGTGATGCAGTTGGCATCGGACTATGTCGGAGTGGATCTGAGCCTTTCCGGGGCCGTAGCCGAAGCTGTATTCGGCATTTCCAGCGGTGCCACGGCAAGCTCCAACAGCAGCAGCGGGCTCGGTTCAGCCAGAGCCACTGCTGCCCTGAACCCCAACCAAATTACTACAGGCACTGCCACTATTGTCTCCTCGAATGGGCGGGCAGGAAATGTCACCGGTTCTGTTGATCTGGCCGCAATTGCAGGCGGGGGCAATATTCTCGCGCTTACTCTCGATGATTTAGGTGTAACAGAATTCGAAGGTTTTACGATCGATCCGGATGCAGGAGGAGCTACAGGCAGTGTGACTGTGCTCAAGGAGGATGGCTCGAGCCTCACCGCGGATGATACAGTGGCTGACCTGATCGGAGCTATCAACCACTCAGTGCCGGATGTGACCGCCCAGCTGGTCGAGGGCCCTGGGGGTTCGGTCAACCTGCGGATAACGGCCAATGCAGGCGGACGAGATATCACTGCTAGCCAGCTCGGCACAGTTAATGGGATCATGAAGAAAGTCCTGGGAACTGACGATACGGTGACCAGCAGCAACGCTACCACAGACAGCGCCGATTTCACCATGGTCAAGTCCTTTTACCCCCGCGGAAGCCTCGCTCCTGTCGAACGGCGGGTGGTCTCCGGGACCAAGGAGGACTACCGGACCTACGGAGTGACCGACCTGATCGACGGGGTTACAATCGTCGGCGCTACAACCGGAGATGTGTTCACCCCGGGCTCGGCCCGCGTGCAGATCAACAACAGTGAAAAACTCGCTATCGAGGAAAATGCAAAAACCCAATTTTTCGGAGTAACCGGCGTGACCGACTCCTCCTATGCCACCGGGCTTGCCCTGGATAGAGACAGCAGCGGCGTGATCGGGCTGAACAAGGCAATAAAAGACCTCGTGGCCGCGGGCGCCTTTGCCCTTGATGACGGGACCGGAGTGCTGGCCGGTACTTTCCGGGTGGGTGATTCAACCCTCACCATCACCCAGGAAGAGCTCGATAACGGTATCACAGTGGCCGAGGTGCTCGCCCGGATCAACAGCAGCAATGAGGGAATTGTGCTCAGCTACGAGCCTGGTACCGACCGCTTCATGGCTACTGCCTCTGATTACGGCTCCGGCACTGATATCAGGTTCGGCATCTATTCCGGCATCCCGGGCCAGAGCAATATCCTGAAAGTTCTCGGATTGACCAACGCCCCCAAAAGTGTTCTCACCTCGGCCGGAACGGACGCCGGAAGAATTGATGCCGATTCCGAACTGGTCCAGGCCGGCTTCATCCTGAAACCGACTTCCGGAACTTTCACCATTAATGGAATTACACTTGAGGTGGATGCCAACTCCGACAGCCTGAATGAGATCATAGAAAAAATCAACTCCTCTGCAGCCGGAGTCACCGCCACCCTCGATCCCACTTCAAACCGGATCAGCCTTGTCCAGAAAGTGGATTCGGACACCACTGAAAATTATATCCGGGTGGGATCGAGCTCTGATACCAGCAATCTGCTCAGGGCCTTGCGCATTACCGGCGGTGCAAACAGCGACGGCACGATCAATAATGTGGAATCCATAAAGGTCCGGAGCACGGTGGGCAACCAGCGCACCCAGGCCGATTTTGAAGTGGACAACATCCGCTACACCCGCAATTCAAATTCCATAGATGATGTCACTCCGGGCTTGACCTATGAACTGGTCGGAGTCTCGGAAACCCCGGTCACTATATCTGTCACTGGCGACACAGAGAAAGCTGTCGACGCTATCGCCCGTTTCGTTGTGGAATACAACAAGACTCTCAAGCTGATCAATCCTCCCCGCCTCGAGACTTCGGAACGCAAATACCTCGAACCGATAACGGACGAGGAGCGGTCCAAGCTGAGCTATGAGGAACTGCTCGATCGTCTGGACAAATACGAGACCTACAATAAAAACGAGACGATCCGCCGGGAGAGCAACATCCAGCTCCTGGAGGGACAACTGCGCACCGCCATCTTTTCTCAGGTGAATATTTCCGGCAGTACGCTTACCAGCCTGGCGGATCTGGGTATTTCCTCCGGTCCGCCCGGAGCGCCGCTGACGACAAATTATGAGGGTGTGCTTGTCGCTGACTCCACGGATTTCGATGAAATCAAAGAGGCCCTGCAAAACAACTCCGCCTTGACCGAAGCCCTGGAGAAGGATGATTACTCAGTGTACAGGCTGTTCGGCCAGACAGCTATCTCAAATGTGTCGCTCAAGGGTACCACGGCATTTAATGAGGCTACCCCCCTGGCCAATGATATCACCTTCCAGATCTTCAATGGGACCAAAAGCGCCACGATTACCCTCCCGGCAGGCAGTATGAGCAGAACGGACGTTCTGAGCGCAATCAGCAACCAGCTTACCCTTAATGATATCAACGATATCAAGGTTTCTTTCGACGCGAGCGGGCATCTTCAATTCCAAAGCGAAAAAACAACCGGCAGAGCCTTTATCCGCATTCTGGATGCCACCGGGGCATCGGAAACAGACCGGCTTTCTACCCGTTTCGGTATAAACAGCGGTTCTTTTCTCGGAGAGGAAGCTGAAACGAGGGCCGGTGTCGGAGAAAAACTTTACGCTCAATTACGCCAAACCACCGGCGTTTCCGGTTTCTTGAGCCAGAGAACCTCATTCGGCGGAATTTACGGCCAGGGAACGATATTCGATGAGCTCGTGGCCACTCAGGAACAGATAATGCGCCTCGAGGAGCGGCTCACTCAGCGTGAAGAGAACCTGCGCAAGCGCTTTGCGAACATGGAGCAGATAATAGCGCGCCTCAATGAGCAGCAAAACTCTCTGTCCCAGTATCTTAATGCCATTAATGGAACATCCACCAATGGCTAAATGGCCCAAATCAGCTTTCAGACAGCCGGTGAAGACAAAATTTAAATTCGGGAGCAGGGGAAAAATGAAATTTACTCTTGACGGCCAAAAGATAAACACAGCCGAATTCAATGCCGTGACACTTTCAGAGCTTATCAGCAATCTCGAAACCATGGTGGCTCCGGAAAGGGTTATTATCTCGATCAGCCTGGACGGTGAAAATCTGGATCAGAAACAGGAAAAGGCCAAGGCTTCCGTGCCTCTCGAAAATCTGGAGAGCCTTGAGATACATACTCAATATGTAGACGAACTGGCCCGCAACACCCTGTTGACACTTATCGACTACCTGCCCGGCCTGATCGAAAACGTAAAGGAATGCGCTAGCCTCCTCCAGGGTGTGGATGAAAGCAGGGGACACAGGAATCTGGGTCTGGTGATTGACGGTCTCCAGATGGCTTCGGCGGCCTGGAACGGTATTGCATATTTCATCAACATCGAGAGCAAAAAACCCCAGGAATTGATGCCTGACATGGATGATTTTTACAACATTCTCCAATCCATTGTCCAGGCTCAGGAAACCGGGGATACTGTGCTGTTGTGCGATATTCTGGAATTTAAACTCGTCCCGACTCTCGAGTCCTGGCTTGAGGATGCAGCCAAACTCAGGGATCTGTAATCACACGGCTTGACCAAAACCTTCTTGCTGCAATGGATTACTTTAAAGCAAACCTAGAAACATTGTTCCGTGTCAATCCCGGCCTGGCTCAACAGTTGCAAAGCGTGCAGCCCGCCGCGGTCGAGGTAATTCCCACTGAGGCTGGAGTCCCATCCGTACGCCTTCTAAACGCCGGCGGCCGTCCCTATACCCTGCACAGCGCAGTGAATCCGCTGCTTGAGGCCGAACGCCTGGTCGAATCGCAGCTCAAAGAGGGAAGCAATGTCTCTCTGGTCTATGGCCTTGGACTGGGCTATCATGTGGACCTGTTGGTCAGGAAACTGCCGGCAGGCTCTCCAATACTGATAATCGAGCCCCAGATCTCCATTTTTCGGTCAGCCCTTTCGATCCGGGATTTTCGCCATCTCTTTAACCAGCCGGATATCGTCTGGGCCGTGGGTGAAAAGGCCCACGAGGTACCGGCGCACTTCGTTGAAGTGTTCCGGATAATCTCGCTCGAGGGTCTGGCGATTATCACCCACAATCCCTCGATCAGGCTCTGCGGCGATTATTTCAATATTGTCGACGAGCTCTGCCGCAAGTGGTTAATCACAGTGGGAGGCAATTTCCTGACCAATGTCTCCGCAGTCAGAACTTACTTTTCGAACACCCTGGAAAATATTCTCGCGATTGTCGACCATCCCCCGATCAAGCGTCTGTTCGGCCGCTTTCGCAAGGTACCGGGGATTGTAATCGCGGCCGGACCTTCCCTGGATAAAATAATCGGAACCCTCCGGGTTCTGGAAAAGCACGCTGTTCTGATCTGTGTCGACACCGCGCTCGGCCCGCTCTATCGCTCCGGAATCAAGCCGCACTTTGTGCTTGCCGGCGACCCGAGTGAAAACAACTACCGGCACCTGGAAGGTCTTGGTGAAACAGGCTCCGCCCTGGTAGCCGAACCGATGACCCATCCCCGGATTGTCTCGGAGTTCAAGGGCGACAGATTCATTATGAGCTTCGATGAGATGCTGATGAAAAAACTGGCGGGTATTCTGAGAGATTTCGGCATAGTCAAGGCCTGGGGTTCCATCTCGACCGGATCATTTGACCTGGCGCGCCGCCTGGGCTGCGATCCGATCGTCTTTGTCGGACAGGACCTCGCCTTTACAGATGGGCGCTACTACGCTCACGGCACTTACCAGGAAACGCGCTGGCTGAGAGATATCGAGTACCCCAAAACCCTGGATGACATACACCGGTGGCGCATGTCAAAGGAGAACGAGCTTGAAGCCGTGGATATTTTCGGCCGGCCGGTGCACACCTCAAAAGCTCTCGAAGCCTATCGCCACTACCTTGAGCGGGAGATAGGCGAGACCGATGCCCTGGTGATAAACGCAACCGAGGGAGGTGTGGGATTCAGCGGTGTGGGAAACATGCCGCTCGAGGAAGTTCTCTGGCGCTACGCCCGGAAAGAACGGCCAATCCGTACCATTATCCAAAAGGCTCGCTCCAGAAGGTCCCGAAAGGAAACAGCAAAGCTTTTCAGCTTCCTTAAATCTACCGGGAAACAGCTCGAGAATGTTTGCAGCTTCTGCAATGAGGGATTCGAGCTGGTGCGCCTGATCCATCAGAAATCGAGCCAGGACCCTCTGGACGACTTCAGGAAAATCGAAAAAGCATACGCGAAAATTTACAATGAGAGCGCTGTTCTCAAAATGCTCGAACACGCCAATCAGGGAGGGCTCCTCAGCTTCCAGCGTGGAATCGAAAAACTCAGAGGACGCGCTCAAGATGAAGAACTTGTCCTGGAGACATCCCGTCTCTATGCCGCTTTCTTCACCAGCTTTTATCAGACAGCCAGCCTGCTTAAAAAAGGTTTCGAGCGTGCCGCCCTGACTGTCGGGCGCAGGCTGTCCGAGGAAAATCCAGACGAAAATGTAAATCCAGAGCTACGGCCCGAAAAGCTCAAAGCAGGATAGAAACTTAAACTGCGGCTTCAAGTCCGGCTGGGGATCAATTCTCAGTCTGCGCCTTGTTGATTGGCAGAAGCATTTTTGAACTTAAAACTACTCATTGTCAGGCAACTGCTTGGGAGTGTTGATGTCAAACAATTTCGGCGTCAAAGACTATCAATCAATGCAGATCATGAGCTCCAAACCTGAGAAGCTCATTCTCATGCTCTATGATGGTGCTTTGCGTTTTATTCAACTGGCTATCAAAGGTATGGAGAAAAAAGACATTGAACTGTCTCATAACAACCTGATTAAGACGCAGAACATCCTGGTTGAGCTGATGGCCTCGCTGAATTTCGATAAAGGCGGCGAGATCGCGGGCAACCTTTTCAGAATTTACGAATTCATGCACTACACTCTGGTACAGGCCAATGTGAAAAAGGAAGTCGAACCTGTGCAAAGGATTCATGGGCAGTTAAAAAAGCTTAGAGACAGTTGGTACCAGGCCATGAAAAATATAGAAAAAAATAATGTGACAAATAATGAGAATAAAAATCGGCCTGCGGCTGGGAAAAAAGGCAAAAAAAATATCGAGCTTACCGGCTGAGCCATTTTTTTGATTTTTTTTATCTACGAGTATTCATTCAGTGAGTGAAGAGTGTTTGGTCAGTTTGATCTTCTCCTGCCCGGGCGGTTGATCCGGGAGCTGGTGTTAATGCTGGAAATCGACCGTGATCCTGCTATCAGCCAGAGCAAGCTGGCTGTGAAAGCAGGGCTTGCGCCGTTCATGGTCAACAATTACATCCGCCGGATGTCGAATGAGGGCTATCTGAACAAGGAGGGCGCTAGCCGCCGCCGGACGACATATCACCTCACTTCCCGAGGCCGGTCCCGGATCACCGAGTTGATGCGGCGCTACAGTATCGAGACTGTCCGGCTGTACAAATACGCCAAAGGAGAGTTCCGCCGCAGGCTCTGGGAAAGGTTCGGCTCCCGTCCCGGATTGAGAATAGTCCTCTATGGAGCCGCTGAAACCGGAGAGCTGGCTTACCAGGTATGTTTCGAGATGGGCCATAAAGTGGTGGGTGTTGTAGACAGCGATCCATCCAGGCAGGGAAAGACAATGTTCGGCTGCCGGGTGGCCAACCCTGAGGAGCTCGACAACATGGGGGCCGATGCGGTCCTGATATCTTCACTCGGACACGCCGAGGAAATCTCGAACCGCCTTCAGCCGCTACGCCAGCGCGGGGTGGAAATTTACTCGGTAGGATAAGCGAAAGATTTGGAAAACCGTCAGATGGGGAAAAAGAAAAAAAAGAAAAAAAGCGCCAGGGCAGCTCCTGAACGAAGTGCCAAGGTCTTGACTCCCTGGCCTGAAATGCCGGATCCGGATGAACTGATCGCTTTCTGGTCGAAAAAGGCCGCCAGCGGGTTTCCGCCCGGGGAGGCCAGGCAGGCTTTGGGCGAAAGGTCAAAGACGAATTTAGACGAGTCCCGCAGCCTGACAGTCCAGGCTCTTCTCTGGCTGAGCGAAACTCCGCTCGGCAGGAAATATCCACTGAACGATGCTTCTGGCTCAATCGGATCGGCCTGTCTCGACAACAAGCTGGGAAGGTTTTACATAGCCGATTCTTTCAGCGGAGGGTTGAGCTGCCTGGATAAGGAGACAGGCCGCAGGATCTGGCGCCTGGAAGGCAAAAGCCTGGGCCGGCCCAGGGGAATGACCCTCTCCGGAGATTCTCTGATTGTCTGTGACAGTTGGAATCACCGGGTGGTGGCTTTTGGCGCGGATAACGGCGTCGAGCGCTGGAGTCTCGAGCGAGCTGCTGGCGAAAAAGACAAGCTCTGCGAGCCGTGGGATGTGGCAGTGGTGGATAAAGACAGCGCAAGCGAAATCTGGGTCTGTGACCGCGGCAAACACCGTATCTGCCGTTACAGCGCGGATGGCCGCTTTCTCGGCCAGCTCGGGCAGCGCGGTCTTCAGGCTGAGGAAATCCGCTGGCATTTGACAAAGCCTGAGGGAAAGCCGGAAAAGGTCTTTTTCGAGTTCCCCCAGGCGATAGATCTAGTGGCCGACAGGGACGGCGCGCCTGGCGTGTTTGTCTGGGATTCCTGGAACAGGCGGGTTGTCTGTCTGAGTGTTGACGGCCGCCTTAAGCGGCAATTCGGCCTGAGCCCTGCAGGGGGAAACGACTCCAAATTCTACAGCTCTTTTAAAGCGCTCGAAAGCCCCCAGGGGCCGGTATTTCTGGCAACCGACGACCTTGAATGCGCCCTTCTCCTCTGGGGACCCGAGGGAGAATTCCTTTTGAAATTCTCGTTGAAAGCGGACCTTTTCCCTGCCTGCAGACAGGCTGAAGCGCTGCGGATAGTCCCAGCCAGCGGGGCTCCCACCTGTCTGTTGACCGGCAATGGACTCCTGGTCGAGCTGAGAGAAAACATTCTTGACACTTTGAGCCTGCTGGAAAAGTTGACCCTTATTCGACCAGGTGAGGCTAGCCTCGCTCTCGCCCGCTGGGAATGCCTGAAAGGCCGGGGAGATTATTCACCGGAATGTTCGGGCCTGTGGGCTGAAGTTTTTTCCGGCTACACCGCCGGGCAGATAGCTCAAAAACTGTTGCGCGGCGAGGATGCCCTTACTGGCCGCCTCGAACGGAACCTGGGCCGCCTCGTGTCTGTGGCCGGAGATCTCTCAAGAGCCGGTTTGGAAATTGAGGCCCGAAACCTGGCCGAGGCTCTTCACGCTAGGCTGAACCGGATGGCTCTCGAGGCTGAAAGCAGTCTTCTGTCCCATGCACGCATAAAAGAAGAATCGCTGGACAGTTGGACCGATGCGCTGACCGAGATCGACCTGGCGCTTTTCAAAACCAATGGCAGAAACAAAACACAGGAAAGCCATTTTGACCCCATCCTGGAAGAAATAAAAGAACATCCGGCCGCTATTCGCCGGGCCGCCTGGAACTTCCATACGCTCAGGAATCTATCCAGGAAGGCCGGGGCCGCCGGAAAAGCGGATCAGGAATCGGCCTGCCGCCTGGCCCGGAGCGCAGCGGAATTGCTTGAGGCACGACGCAGCCGGCTGGTGGAGCTCGATTGTCAGTTGAACTACAAAGAGGAGCCGCGGAATATCCGCGGCGAGGAATTAACAGCCGCACATTCCGCTTTATTGAGTCTCCAAAGTATCGAGCGGGTTGCCGAAGCCCTGGCTGAGGAAATTGCCCGAACTATACAAACGACCGGAGAGTGTGTGATAGAAAATTCCGGGGAACTTCGTGAGCAATTGTCTAAATGCGCGTATCTGGCGGCAGGATACGGTAAGTGGGATGAACTCGCCAGTCGGCTAAACCCGAGGCAGCCCCAGATAGATTCTCTGGCTGAAAACATCGGACAGAAAGGGGCAGGTGATTCAAGCAGCCAGGAGCGCCTGGAAAACCTGAGGACTCTGGTCGAGAACATGGAGTCCTATCTTAAGTCTGTCGGCGAAACCAGAAGTGTGACCAGCGATTTCAATAAGGTAGTGGCTCGCCAGAAAGAGCTTTTCTCTGTCAAAGCCTCGCTCCTTGCCGCCGGTCTGCGGGTAAACGGAGACCAGTCCTCAGAGCTTATTGGGATTATTGAACAGGCCCGGAGGCTAGCTGGTGAGGCCTGGAAAACCAGCGGAAACCTGAGAAAATTTCATCCAATGCGGAGAGACTGAATTGAAAGCCCTGATTATCGCAGCAGGCAGAGGTTCGAGTTTCAGGGGAAAAGCCCCGAGAAGCCACAAAACTCTCATCCCGGTCTCTGGACTGACCGTAATCGAAAGGATTGTGGCCGCCTGCCCGCAGGTCGATGAGCTGGTGATAGTAACCGGCTACCAGGCGGAAAAACTGGAATCCGAGCTGCGGAAAATCCTGAACGGCAAACTCGAATTTACCTTTATTCATAACCCGGACTGGGAGCGGTCCAACGGTATCTCGGTTCTGGCCGCCAGAGAAGCTCTCTGCAAAGAAGATGCTTTCCTGCTGACAATGAGCGATCACGTTTATGAACCTGCGCTTGTCGAGCTTCTTACAGCCGGGCCTCCCAAACCTGGAGAAGCTTTACTGGCTGTGGACCGGAATCTCGATGACTGTTTCGATCTTGCAGAGGCGACCAAAGTCAGGATTTCATCAGACGGGCGGATCGAAAAAATCGGCAAGGCGCTGAATGATTTCAACGCCGTGGACACAGGGGTCTTTTACTGTACTCCGGCCATTTTCGACGCTTTGGCCGAGAGTGCATCCGGCGGGGGAGAAAGCCTCTCGGACGGGGTTCGCGTGCTCTGCAGCAAAGGGGCAATGGGCTACCGCGACGTGACCGGCTGTATGTGGCAGGATGTGGACGAGACGGGCAGTTTGGCTGAAGCAAATAAAAGATTATGGCATCTGGTCGAAAAACCGCGCGATGGAGTGGTCAGCCGTCTCGTGAACAGGAAAATCAGCGGATTTATCACCAGACGAATCTGCTCCTGGGGTGTGAGGCCCAATCATGTTACCCTTTTCAATCTTTTCCTTTCCGCTCTAGCCGCCTGCTTGATGGCTGCCGGACACCTGCTCGCCGGAGGGATCGCCGCCCAGCTTTACTCGATAGTGGACGGGGTCGACGGCGAGCTCGCCAGGCTCAAACATCAGGGAAGCTGGTTCGGCGGATGGCTCGACAACCTCACGGACAGGCTCTGTGACTGGATGCTGATCTGCGGAGCCGCCTGGTCTACAACCAGCCTGGGAGCAGAAGCCCAAACCGCCTGGATACTCATGTCAGCGGCCCTGATCTCGAATATCTGGTACTGGACAGCCATGGACTCCCTGCTTGTCTCAGGAGTCCTGCGGAGTAATAAAACCCCCCGGGGGCGGCTCGCAGCAGTCGAGAAGTGGTTTTACGAGCGCGGGATGGTATTCGGAATAACTCACGACAGCTACATCTTGATTCTGGCTGCCGGGGTGGCGCTCGGCCAGCCGCTAGCCACGCTGTCGCTTTTAATTGTCCTTGAGATCCTCTGGTGGGCGGTCAAGCTCATCCAGGCTCAAAACACACAACCGAGTGAACAGTATGCAAAATTCATGGCGCATGAAAGTACCCAGGCAACTCAAGCGGCAGAGCTGGCCGCTAATTGAGCTGCTGGAACTCCTCAGTGGAAAGGCCGCGGGCCTGTCGATCCCTGCAGTCCTGGCAATGGTGCCCCCGCTTCTTGTACCCGCCGGGGTGTGCCTTTACGCGCTGGGTTATCTACCTGGGGACCTTGCCTTGGCGCTCTTCCTTCTCGGCTGGCTTTTCCTGGCCGGCAGGGAATCCCCGCTCAGGTTTGCGCTACCAGCCGGGAAACCCGCTTTGGGCTTTATTGCCCTGCGCAGTCTCGATACAGTGTGGATCCTGGCTGTCGGCCTGGTTTGCCGCCTGTACTGGGGCTGGCCCCAGAGTGTTATGGTCTGGGCTGTCGCCGCATCCCTGACAGGCTATCTTGGATACTACAGCGGCGTTTCCCTGCTCAAGTCCGTTCCAGCCAAGATCCGCCTTGCGTTCCCTGAGGCCATGGTGGCTGCCGACCATTTTTTCCTCTCCCGGAGAACTGTATGGGGCGGGGAAAGAGAGATCGTTTTCGGTTTTACCGCCCTGGGTCTCCTGGCAGGACAGCCTGTATGGGGACTCGCTGCGGCTGTGGCTGCCGGCAATCTGAACTGGATAGTCAGGTCTTACAATTTCTGGCGGAGGTCAAGACCGGATGACCCGCAGCGGTAAAATGCGGATTCTCTCGCTCAATCTGCACGGTCTCGGAGATTTTATCATGAGCATGCCGGTGTTAAGCGCACTGGCGCGAAACGGCTGCGAGTCCATAACCAGCATGGTCTGGCCCGGGCTTGAGAGTTTCGCCCGCCTGACGCCATTTATTGACACTCTAGTGCCTCTGCCCAAAGACAAGGAGAACGATCCGGCCCTGAGCCGCTTTGTCAGCGAACTGACCGGCCCCCGCGGCTTCGATCTGGTGCTCGACTTCTCCTTTATGCCCCGTGCCGCAATTATCACCAGAGCAGCCACAGGTAAGCGCACAATGGGTTTCGGCATTGATCTGTCAGCTTACCCCTGGTATACCGATACAGTGCCCGGCAAACCGGAAGAACACCGGTTGAGCCGGAACCTTCATTTTCTGGAACAGCTCCACCTGCAGCCGCCCGGTTCGCCTGATTTCCCGATCCGGGAGCCGGATGGCTTGCGAGAGCGGGTTTATGAGCTCGTTGCCTTGCATGGAGTCGATCTCCTGCGGGATGTTCCGATCGCCCTGCATCCGGGAAGCGGAGTGGCTAAAAGGAACTGGCCCCCTGAGCGCTTCGCCGGCCTGGCGGACATGCTTATTGATTATACAGGCAGACCTGTGATCCTTCTGGGCGGCAAGGAACGCGCCTACGACGGCAGCGATGAAACCGAACTGGCGGCTGCGGTCGAGGCCAATATGCTCAAAAAGGCGGTCAATCTGGCGGGTAAGTTCAGCCTGGCGGAGCTGGCGGTTCTGCTGACAAGCTGCAGCCTTTTTGTAGGCAATAACAGCGGGCCTGGCCATCTTGCCGCCAGCATTGCCCGGATTCCTGTCCTTCTGGTCTGGGCGCCGCGGAATGAAAAAATATGGCGGCCTGTCGGACCCAATGTGGAGGTCGTGTCCGCCGGGGCCTGCTGCCGTGAAGGCTGCACGCTCAACGAATGCGAAAAGATGCAGTATTGCCTGAGCCTGGTTTCTGTAGAGGATGTTTTCGGCAGGTACCTGAAAACTTTCCCTGAACTCGGCGCAGTCAGCCACTCTGTCTGGAGGAGCGCATGAAAATAGAGCTGGCCAGCGGGACCAGGCCCCAGGAGGGCTACCTTCACTGCGATGTAAGGCTGCTCGAATCCACAGACCTGCTCTGCAGGGTGGAAACCCTGCCCTTTGCCACAAATTCAGTGGAGGCGCTGCTGGCCAGCCATATAATCGAGCACTTCTCATACAGGGAGACAGATACAGTGCTCAAAGAATGGCACAGAGTGCTCAGGCCCGGAGGGACGATCCTGATAATTACACCGAACCTGGCATATATCGCTTATGGCTATGTCGAGGGATGGATGGACTATACTGAAGCCCGGAACCGTCTGTTCGGAGGACAGGACTATCCGTTCAATTACCATTACACCTCTTTTGACAGTCCTGACATGTCGAAAACATTGGAAGAAGTCGGTTTTCAAAATGTGCGTGATATAACTTCCCAATTCGAGAGCCGCAAGGTTCCGATGAGTCTTTACTTCAGCGCGGAGAAATAACCATGGATCAGGTTATCGCCATTCTTCAAGCAAGGATGCAAAGCAAACGCTTACCCGGCAAAATTCTGGCCGACCTTCACGGGCGTCCGCTCCTGGCCCGCGTCATCGAGCGGCTGAAAGCTACAAAAGGCATTGACCGGATAGTACTGGCCGTGCCGCAGCAGGAAGCCCCTTACCTGGCGCCCCTGGCCGGGGAGGCCGAGGTAGAAATCCATCCGGGCAGCTACTCGAATGTCCTTTACCGTTTCTACTCCGCCGCCCAGCGGTTTCCCTCGGCTTATGTCGTACGCGCGACCGGGGACAATCCCCTGATCGATACCTTCATGCTCGCCCGCTGTATCGAGGAATGCAAGAGCGGACAATGGGATATAGTGGGCTGCCGGAACATGCCCCTGGGCACGAGCGCAGAGGTCTTCCCGGCAAGCCTGCTCGATATTCTGGCCCTTTTCGGCAGACAGGAGCATCACCGGGAACATGTCACCAGCTATATCTATGAAAACGAAAACGATTTCCGGATCAAGCGGCTCGAGCCGCCAGCCAGGCTCCAGGCGCCGAAACTGCGCCTGACTGTAGATACCCAGGAAGATCTCGCCCTGGCCCGACTGATCTACAGCAATCTCTACGAGCCAGGCAAGATCATCCGGCTCGAAAAGGTGATCCGCTTCCTGAATGCTCATCCGGAGTATGTTTCGATTAACTCCCAGGTGCGCCAGCGTTCCTGGAGGTCGGAAAATCTGGCCCATGCCGTGGCCTGAGTGAGGCTGCAATGATTTTTAAATCTTCAGACTGGATAATATTCCGCTGCGATGGCTCTTTCGAGCAAGGACTCGGACACTTAAGCCGCTGTGCGGTTCTTGCCGAAAGCCTCGCCCCGTCCACCAGCTTTTTCGTCATCCGCCCGGACCCGGTGGCTGAGGTTTTCCTTAAGAAAAAGTCCCTCGCCTGTCACACTTTGCCTTCTGTCCTCTCTCCTGAGGATGAAGCGGAGTTCCTGGTCTATTTTGCCGCTGAACACGACACCCGGTACGTGGTTCTGGACAAGAAAGACAACTGTCTTGATCTGGTCGGGGCACTCAAAAAAGCGGACCTTTTCGTTGTCGACTTCGAGGACAGGGGTCCTGGGCGGGTCCTGGCCGACATTTTAATCGACCCGCATATCTGGCCCGCCACTGGGGATGCGGCTGCCGGCGGCTCATCTTTTTGCGGTTTCGGGCCGGACTGGACGATTCTTCACCCGATCTATGCTGAATTCCATGAACTGCGGAAAACCGGCGGCCATGCGTGCCGGGAAAAAGCCAGGGTCTCCGAGGTCATTGTGGCCTGCGGCGGAAGCGACCCGGCCGGCCTGACATCCCAGGTTCTCAAAACTCTGGACAAGCAGACGGAATCTTTCAGGATCATGGTGGCAGCCGGTCCAGGAGCACACACTTCAGGCCCCGCCTGCCAGAACCATCCTGTTAAAGTTTTACGCAAGACCCCTTTGCTCGCCCGGAGCCTTTACAGGAGCGACCTGGCCTTTGTCTCGGGCGGGATTACGATGTCCGAGAGCCTCTGCCTCGGGGTGCCCACAGTGGTGGTACCCCAGCACGAAGAACAATTTACCAACGCCGGACAGTTTGCCTCGAAAGGGGCCCTGCTCCTTACGCCGCCTCCGTCAGATCCCGATTTCAGGATCGCCCTCGAGGTGGTGACAGGTGAAGCGCTCAAAGAAAAAGGCCTCAGGGGATCTATCTCGCAAGCCGGGTGGTCTCTGGTAGATGGAAAAGGGGTGCAAAGGCTTAAGAATGTTTTTAACCTCTCGAAAATAGAAGCGCCCTGCATTTGAACAGGGTGGTCTTTAAACGGCAGAATTTGCCGCTTGTTCAGGGTCGATCCATAGCTGCCGGTTAAACAATTCGTTCGAAACTACAAAGCTCCCGTAAAGGAGGGAGAATTGCAGGATAAACGCGGAGTAATAATTATCGGCGGCGGCCTGATGCAGGTGCCATTGATCGAAGCGGCCAGGGATATGGGTTTGCGCACTGTGGTGACCGATTACAGACGCACTGCTCCCGGTTTTGCCATTGCCGATATCGCCCTCGAGGTCTCGACCCGCAATATCGACTTTTCAGTTCTGGCAGCCAGGCGCATGGCCGCTCAAATCCCGATCAGCGGCGTCCTGACAGTGGGTACGGATGCCAGCCGCACAGTGAGCGCAGTGGCCGCTGCCCTGGAGCTTCCGGGCATCAGATACGATGTGGCAGAGCGCGCTACCAATAAGGTCAAAATGCGCGAGTGTTTCAAGGCCCACAGTGTGCCCTCGCCGGATTTTGAATATGTCTGGACCCGTGAAGAAGCGCGGGCTGCAGTGGCCAGGCTCGGCCTTCCCGCTGTAATGAAACCGGCCGACAACATGGGTGCGCGCGGAGTGCGGCTTCTGACATCCAGGAAGGAGCTGGATGACGCTTTTACAGAGGCCAGATGCGCCTCGGTCAGCGGGATGCTCCTGATCGAAGAGTACATGGAAGGCCCGGAGCTTTCGATCGATGCCCTGCTCTGGGACGACCGTATCGAGATTACCGGTGTCGCGGACCGCGTTATCGACGGCAAACCTCATTTCATCGAGCTCGGCCATACCCTGCCCTCTGCCTTGCCCCTGAAGGTTCAGGGACAGGCAATCGAGGTGATGAAGCAAGGCATCCGGGCCCTCGGAATCGATATCGGAGCAGCCAAGGGCGATATCAAAATTACGCCTGCCGGTCCAAAAATAGGTGAGCTGGCAGCCAGGCTCTCCGGGGGCTTTATGAGCGGCTTCACCTACCCGCTCGCTACAGGGGTGGATCTGATGAGCGCCGCCCTGCGCATCTCCATGGGCGACGACCCGGGGGACCTTAAGCCCAAATACAACCGTGTTGCCGGCGAAAGAGCGATCATTCCCGCCCCGGGCCTTATTACCAGTATCGAAGGATTGAAAGAAGCGCGCGCCTTGCCCGGAGTGTCAAAAATAATTACCATGTATAATGTCGGCGATATTTACAGGACCCCGACTTGCAATATGGGAAAATTCGGCAATCTCATTGCAGCCGCTGACACGCGCGAAGAGCTGGAGAATATCTGTAAGCGCGTGCAGGCTGCGATCAAGATCCATACGGAAGAGCCGGCTTATACTGAAAATCTTTACGCGGTAAAGAGCGCCTGATGAAACCTGTAAGAATCGGCAGTGAGCGGTGCGGGTACGTAAGGGTTGGTTACGGACTGCCCTGTGTGGTTATGGCCGAGGTGGGGCTGAACCATGACGGGGATATCGGGAAAGCCCTGGACCTGGTGCACCTGGCTGTCGAGGCCGGGGCCGACCTGGTCAAGTTCCAGTACATCGACCCCCCGGCGATGGTCCACCGCGAGAGCATGCCCGAGCTTTACTCCCTCTACGGAAAATATGCACTCTCAGTTGCCGAAATTCAGCGGGTGGCTCGCGCCTGCGAGGACAGGAAAATCCCGTTAGTCTGTACTGTATTCGACCTCGAGGGCGCAGCAAGAATGGTGGAGCTCGGTGTCCAGGCTTTCAAGGTGGCAAGCTGCGATATGACACACCTGCCGCTCTTAAAAGGCCTGGGAGTATTCGGACTGCCGGTCATCCTCTCGACCGGGCTCTCGGATATCGGCGAGGTGGCTAAAAGTGTGAGGGCGCTCAAGCAGGGCGGTTGCAAAAGTCCGATCCTGCTCCATTGCGTGAGCGCGTATCCGGCTCCCGCAGACCAGGTAAATCTCAGCGCCATGCTCACCCTGCAAAGAAAATTCAGGCTCCCGGCGGGTTTTTCAGACCACACCTCAGGCACGCTCGCCCCGGCGCTGGCTGCAGTGCTGGGGGCTGCCATGGTGGAAAAACATTTCACCCGGGACCCGGGAGCCCAGGGTCCTGATCATGCGCTGAGCCTGGGGCCGCAGGATTTTCGAAAAATGGTCGAATGGGTGCGCCTGGCCAGCGCTATGCGCGGGGACGGAAGGAAAAAATGCGCCCCTGTGGAACGCCAGGAGCGCAAAACAGGCCGCCGCGGGTTCTACCTGGCCCGGGATGTCAAGGCTGGTGAAAAGGTTCGCCTCTCTGACCTGACAGCCTTGAAACCCTGGACAGAAATCGGGCCTTTCGATCTCAAGGTCCTTCGCGGCGCCAGTTATGCTAAAAACCTCAAAGCAGGCTCCCCTCTCAACTCCGGGGACATCCTGCCTGCTGAAAAAAACCCCTGAACTCTCCGCGGGCCGTGAGCATGCCGAAAGCCAGGCTTACAGCAGCCATTGCAGGAACAGGCAGGATCGGCTGGATGCTCGAGCAGGATCCGCTGCGCGGCAAACCCTGCACGCATGCTGGAGCGCTCGCCGCCATTGATTCAGTGCAAATCGTGGCCGCAGCAGACCCGGACCCTGAGCGCCTGCAGGAATTCGGCAGCCGGTTCGGGGTCAGTTCCCTTTATCCCAGCCACCGTGAGCTCCTGGACAACCATTGTCTGGACATCCTCACCGTAGCCTCCCCTACTCCGACACACTGCGAGATTGTCACTGATGCAGCCTCATCCGGCAGGGTGCGCGGGATTTACTGCGAGAAACCTATCTCCTGTACATGTGATGAGGCGGACCGGATGATCGAGGCTTGTGAAAAGGGCGGGGTCGCACTCCTGATCGGGCACGAAAGGCGGTTCAGTGCGCATTTTATCAGGGCGCGCGAGCTGGTGCGCGAAGGCGCTGTCGGCGCACTGCGCACAGCGCTCGGCCAGAGCCTGTGCAGCGATCCGGGCGCAGTTCTCAAGGCCGAGGCCGGAGGAGGGTCTTTGTTACATGACGGGACCCATCTTACGGACCTTTTCAATTACTTTTGCGGCCCGGCAGAATGGGTGATCGGAAATGTCAGGCGCTCCCACGGGCCCAGAATGATCGAGCATACAGCCGCAGCGCTCGTGGGTTTCGAAAGCGGCGCCCTGGGGTTTATCGAGGGCGGCGGCAGACGCAGCTACTTCGCCTTCGAGCTCGAGCTCCAGGGCACGGAAGGCGTGCTGCGCGTGGGAAACAACCCTCCGCAGCTCAGGCTTTCCGCTGCAAGCCCGCGGTTAAGCGGCTTCAGTGAGCTGAAACCAGTAAAATTCCCCTGCTACTCCCCGAACAATGGATTCGTGGCCTCGTTCGAGGCCCTGATCGAGGAGATCGAGACCGGTTTTCCCTCGATGAGCAATGGCCGGGACGGCAAGGCGGCTCTCGAGCTCATCCTGGCAGTTTATGAAAGCGCCAGGCGCGGCGGCAGGAGAGTGCGCCTTAAAAAACGGGGCGGGTAAGAGACCTGCCGATTTATCCGGGATTATTCGCAAATTTGCCGGATGATTTGCTTAAGATATTGTTGGGTTTCACGTTAACTGAATCTCTTTTAAAATCCCCCCTGACCCCCCTTTAGTAAAGGGGGGAAGCCGCCCTCCCCCTTTGAAAAAGGGGGATCGAGGGGGATTTGGAAGAAAATACTCCCCAAGCGGAATTATATGAATAATCCGATTTATTAAGCCTATTTTTTAAAAAAGAAACCATACTGCCGAGTCAAGAGAAATAATACTAAATATTTGAAAAATGTTACTATTTTATATGTAGAACATTGCTTGCTTTTTATAACGCTATAAAAATCAATGTGTTATGTACGGGCGGTTCGCGAACCGCCCGTACAG
>DATKXY010000219.1:0-6378 GCA_035528795.1 archaeon
GACCGCTGGCATTCAATAATTGCTCCGGACTTTCAGCTCATACAAATAATGGTTGAGTTATGCTCTGTTTTATGTTAAAAATTAATAGGGAAACAATAAATATTAATCTTTTCAAAAAATATTTTCCACGGTTTTCATTGATGATTGACTTTCAAGGCATACACGCGCGGCATCTTCAAATTTTCAGGGAATTCCAATATCAGCGGCAGCGGATTGTAGAGCCGATTACCCGGGCGCAGCGGAAAATAAAGGGCATCAAGCGCTTGACTCTGGACACATCCGAGGTGGTCCGGGAAAAAAGAGTCTTTCTTCCAAAAGAAATGCTGGTGCAAAAAGTAAATATTTTGGTTTGAGAGCGGGCTTTTTTTTCGGAAATTTTTCATATTTATTGGGAGAAAATAAGGTGGGAGGGTCTTAAAGGCTAAGATCATGTCATTGCTTTTATTATATTCTTTGATTATTTTATTATTGCATGTAAAATAAATTTGCAGCAGATGCGTTAAAATATTTTATTTTTTTGGAATTTTACGCAATCTCAGCCGGACCGTCTTTCCAGTTTGGAATACTTTTCTACAGGAGATTAGTGGTCAATCAGGTTAACAGAGGGTAAAAAAAATTCGGGAAGCTTTCGCTTCCCGAGTCGAGGAGCACAAAAAGCTCGAGTGAGCCTGTTATTTGGGGTTCCCTGAGAGAGAGGGCAGAGTTGGAAGAACTTTTTTGTGCTCAAGTTATGTTTTTTTAAAGACATACTTTGTATCGGCAGATTTTGGAGACAACTTTAGTTTTGCGCAGTTTTCCTGTGAGATTGCCTTTTGGTGATATGCAGCGACCGGTTTAGCCTCAAAGATGGAGGCATTATTGAAAAGAATTGGTATTTATTCTTAATAAATCTATTTTATCCAATTATACAAATTAACCAGGTAAGGCTTGTGGATAACCAATAACCGGGGGGTCGGTTATGGATATTAGTTCTGTTTCAGCCTCAAGGTACACCGCGCATACCTTTAATCCGGTGCTTTACGAACAACCTCCGCAGCGAACATTTCACGGAGGAACGCTGGGGCCGGTCACCTCAGGCGCCTCGTTCGGTACTAGCCCGCTGCCCGGCTCGAACTGGCCCAGCGAGGACACTGTCTGGATAGCTCAGTCAAAGGAAGCGAGTTCTATCGAGAAGGTGCATGTGAGTGAAATGGGTCAGCGGATGTTAAGCAAGATGGAAGGTTTGTGGGAGGTCCAATCGTGGTCGGTCAGGCGCTTACAAGATGAGCAGAACAGTCTGGAACGAATGACCATTGCAAGCCGTTTCATGACTCAGAACGCGATCAATACGATGATCTCTCTTAAAAGCGGGCTCGATGTTGCCGGCCATAGAATCGACATTTATGCTTGACATTTTAGGGAACCGCAATTATTTAGGCATGTTTAATATTTTATTCCCTTTTAAATACAGTTCTGGGCCAAAGAACAGTTGCGGGCCTGACCATTCCCCAAGTCTCCGGAGGATTTATACCATGCTTTTAGGTCGTTCAAAATATTATATTTTCGCGGCTGTTCTGTTTCTTATTACAGGTTGTTCGACCAGAACTACTTATTATATCCAGCTCCAGCTTTTTGGAATCGAGGTTCCCTGCCAGGGAGTCGAAATCGATTTTTCATCTTACGACTACTATGCGATTCTCGATAGCCTTGTGCTAGTCAATAATCCGGGACCCCGGCCGGACTCCACAGAAATAATGGCCATCCTGGAAACTTATCAGAGCGCACTTCAACACCGCACAATAATGGCGGATTCGGTCGATACGCTTCGGGAAGAACTTGAAAAATTGGACAATAAGTCAATCGAGTACCGGAAAAAATATCCGATCTTCATAAAAATTGAGAAAGACTTTAAAGCATTGTCCGATGAGCTGCACGATATTCACAGTCAGTACCTGGAGACCAAAAGCGTATATGATTTAAAGTTAAAAGATTGGCAAGCTTTGGCTTATAAAGGCTTTACTGCATTCAAGGAAAAGATTCCGCCGGAACTCCAAACTAAAGTAGAGACAACGGATCAAGACTGCATGGTTAAAAAGCTG
This sequence comes from archaeon, assembly GCA_035528795.1. Classification (GTDB taxonomy): domain Bacteria; phylum Gemmatimonadota; class Glassbacteria; order GWA2-58-10; family GWA2-58-10; genus DATKXY01. Next base: position 2,079 of record DATKXY010000219.1, read on the forward strand.
GTTCTGCCTTACGGGAAATGGTGGCTGCACACAGAGGTAAGAAGACCCGGAACTACCAATGAAAAATTGCTCTGGAGTTTCGAGCTGCCGAGCAGCGATACGGATTCGACAATGATCATCCTGGATGAAGGCAATGCGAAAATTATCCGGGAGCTTCTCTGAAAAAAGAGCTTGACTAAATGAGCTTTTAAATGCAGGCCGGCAGTCCTATCGCGGAGCGAAAAGACACGCGAGAAACTGCCGGTTTATTTATTCTCGGATCGAGATTCCGGCACCTTGCTTTTTTAGGCTCCCAGGGCCCAGGCTTAAACATAAAGACTTGCCTAGGAAGATGGAATTTCCGATCTCTTGAAAAGATAGACCATTGAGACCAAGGGAGACCACTTGTTATTTCGGTCGATTAGCTCTATAATGGAATTAACATATCAAAACGGAGTGTAAATGAACTATCACATCCAAAATCCTCAATTGGCCGCGGAAGGTAAAAAGCGTATTGATTGGGCTGACCAGGATATGCCGGTCTTGCGTCTTGTACGAGAGCGTTTCGCCAGGGAAAAGCCGCTTGACGGTGTAAGGATGAGCGCCTGTCTGCATGTCACTGCAGAAACCGCCAATCTGTGTCGCACGCTGAAGGCCGGTGGCGCAGATCTGCTCCTTTGCGCTTCGAACCCGTTAAGCACCCAGGATGATGTGGCCTCTTCCCTGGTGGAACACGACAAGCTTAAAGTGTTCGCTATCAGGGGCGAGGACAAGGATACTTATTACGCCCATATCAGGAGCGCTATCGAGCATAAGCCATCTGTGACCATGGATGACGGTGCGGATCTGGTTTCAACCATTCATGCAGAATACCCCGAACAAACAACCAGCATTATGGGTAGTATGGAAGAGACCACAACCGGAGTGATTCGCCTGCGGGCTATGGCCGCTGACGGCGCCCTTAAAATCCCGGTATTTGCGGTCAATGATGCCATGACAAAGCATCTTTTCGACAACCGCTACGGCACAGGCCAGTCCACGGTGGATGGCATTATCCGGGCCACAGACATTCTGCTCGCCGGCAAGAATGTGGTGGCCGCAGGCTATGGCTACTGCGGAAGAGGCTTTGCCATGCGGGCCCGGGGGATGGGTGCAAATGTGATAGTCACTGAAGTCGATCCGGTAAAGGCTATCGAGGCGGTTATGGATGGATACCGGGTGATGAGTATGGAAGAGGCGGCTAAAATAGGAGATCTATTCTGCACTCTGACTGGCAATATCAATGTGATCCGTCCCGAGCATTTCGAGCTGATGAAAGACGGGGCCGTGGTTTGTAACAGCGGACATTTCAATGTGGAAATCGACCTTCCAGGGCTGGCCGGAATTTCCCGGCGGGTGGAAAAAGATGTCCGCCGGAATGTTGATGCCTACTACCTCTCAAGCGGCCGGAAAATCTTTGTCCTTGCCGAGGGAAGGCTTATCAATCTCGCAGCCGCCGAGGGCCATCCGGCATCCGTAATGGACATGAGTTTTGCCGTGCAGGCTCTAACTACAGAATACGCGGTCAAACACCATGCCGAATTAAAGCCTCGCGTATATGAAGTTCCCGAGGCGATTGATAAATGGGTTTCCGGGCTGAAACTGAAATCCATGGGGATCACTATCGACAAGCTTACGCCGGAACAGGAAAAATATTTGGCCAGCTGGACTATGGGAACCTGAGAAAACCGCGCAGCCGGGGGAAAAAAAGGGATGAAAACTGGCTCTCCCGCTTGTCGCATGTTTCAGGCATCCTTGATTGTCTTGGGCGGTTAGGATCTTTTGCTTGCTGTGCTTTAATACTTTTCACTCAAGAGAGAGTGTGTGATGATTGAACTTACTATTTCAGGATTGGGTATAGACAGCTCCAACAATTCTCCGGTAATTCTACTCAAAGAGAAGAACGGGGAACGGGTACTGCCTATTTGGATCGGGCCGAGCGAGGCAAGTGCGATCGCCATGGAAATCTCAGGTGTCAAGTTCAAGCGGCCGCTGACTCATGATCTTTTCAAGCAGTGCCTGCTCGAGCTAGGGGTTGTCTTGGAGTACATCTATATCCACGAGCTAAAGGAAAATACCTATTACGCGCGTATTTATCTGAACCATAAAGGTAAACGCTTCGAGCTTGATGCCCGGCCCTCTGATTCGATCGCTCTGGCCCTGCGCATGAACGCTCCGATACATACTACCGACGAGCTGTTGGAGAGTGCGAGCAAAATTATGCCTAAGACTGTCACCCAGACAGAAGAGTACGATCCCGAAATCCTGCGGGAGACCCTGCGGAAAATGAACCCGGAAGATTTCGGCAAATTTTCCTTTTAAAGAACCGCCAAAATGCTGGGTGGCATGCTTGCGTGATAAGCAGAAAGCCTCCTCAGCAAGAGGGTCGGAACATTATCCGGGTCGAGGACTACTCTTTGCAGATCAGGCCAAAAGGATACACGCTTCGAGCAAAAAAATTTGATTTATGGATATTAGATCAAATTTCTTGACTCTATCGCTCTGTTTGATTAAAATAAAATTAATTATCTTTACCGTTGAATCTGAAACTTACAATTTCCGGAGGTGGTAGCAAATGTGGGGATTATTTATTACATTGTTGCGATACCGCCTTTTTCGCGATGTTCCCTGTTTAATAGTGAGGTGAATATAGTCGCAAACGGAAATATCTTTGCCGGACCATAGAGCCCCACTATCAAACCCGATAGTGGTTTTTTTTTCCGCGATACAGTTTTAAATGCTTGTTCGAATGCAGCATTAGATTATTTCGCCAAAAGGTTTGTTTAATGTCCGCAAACCGCTGCTCAGCATAAAAGGCTTGCCCCCATGGAAAAAGACATTGATGATTGGCGGTTGGAAATTGATGAGCTTGATGAAAAACTTATCGAGCTTTTCAATCGCCGGGCCGAATACGCCATTGAAATCGGCAAAATAAAACTGCGTAAGGGATTACCGGTACACAATCCCCAAAGAGAGAACCAGATCTACAACCATGTAAAAAGTTATAATCAGGGTCCTTTGTCCGACTTAGCTATCAGGCGGTTGTTCGAGCGTATTATCGATGAAACCCGCAGTCTGGAGCGGGAAACATGTGAGAAAGGGATGGGCAATGGTAATCAGCATGAGGCATGATGCCACCGAGGAGCAGATTCAATCGGTCATCAAGAGACTTGAGGAGCTTAACCTGGATGCGCATCGCTCCACAGGTCATGACCGGACTGTGATCGGCGCTATTGGCGACACCTCCCAGCTTGATACCCGCGATTTCGAGGTCATGGAAGGTGTGGATGAGGTCGTTCGTATCTCCGCGCCATACAAAGTCGCCAGCCGGGAGTTCAAACCTGACAACACTGTAATAAGAATAGGCGATGTGACGATCGGGGGAAGGGAGGTGGTGGTAATGGCCGGTCCCTGTGCGGTCGAAAGCGGCCCGCAAATTCAGGGAATCGCCCGCCTGGTTGCCAGAAGCGGGGCCAAGATCCTGCGCGGGGGCGCTTTCAAACCCCGCTCTTCACCTTACAGTTTCCAGGGCCTGGGCGAAGAGGGTTTGAAATTGATGCGCAAGGCTGCGGACAAATACAATCTGGCCATTGTCACTGAAGTTATGGACTCGAACCAGATTGACATGATGCTGGATTATGTGGATATCTTTCAAGTCGGCGCAAGAAACATGCAGAACTTCACCCTGCTGCGCAGTCTCAGCAAGGTGAAAAAGCCGGTCCTCCTCAAGCGCGGTCTTTCCGCCACAATTGAAGAGCTGCTTATGTCAGCGGAATATATCCTCTACGGCGGCAATGAAGATGTCATTCTCTGCGAGCGGGGAATTCGCACATTCGAGACCTATACCCGCAATACCATGGATATCTGCGCCATTCCGGTGGTGCAAAAACTGAGCCACTTGCCGATTATCGCCGACCCCAGCCACGGCACCGGCATCCGGGACAAGGTGCTGCCCATGGCCCGTGCAGCGATTGCCGCAGGGGCGGACGGGCTCATTATCGAGGTCCATCAAAACCCGGATAAGGCCTGGAGCGATGGAGCCCAGAGCCTGTATCCCGAGCAGTTTGACAAGTTGATGAAAGAACTGGAGATTATCGCCAGAGCTATCGGCAGAACTCTCGGTGAGTAAATTATTTTAATGCTTATACCAATTTGCGTTCAAGATGAGTTTTAATTATATTTGAGGTACAACCCTTTTATGGGAGGTGCCTCTATGAGTAGACGTCCTCGAAACATGCCTGAGTTAACCGAGGCAGCGTCAGTTAAAGCGGTTGAAACGAAA
>DATKXY010000220.1:0-40123 GCA_035528795.1 archaeon
TTTATTGCACTTATGGCATTTGACACTAAAAAGCGCAAATCGGGCAATCGTACGCTTTTGAGTTGATATTTAAAGAGTTATATATGTAATAAAAATTGAGGAACGCCTGCCTTACAAGCAGGAGGTCACTGGTTCGAATCCGGTAGCGCCCACCATTTTTAAATCCAGCAGTGGAGAGGATTTGCGAGATTTCGCAGGTCCGCTCTTTTTTTCAAGTTTGTCGCCCATTCTCAATCTGTGACCTAATTTGTCGACGATTTGTGACTACTTTTTCGACGCAACTTAATCCCCGATAACCTTATTCTCAAACTCAGCTTATTTTCTTCAAGAGATAAAATAGTTCAAGGAGGCTATTTTGTGTATTCAATTCAAATGTGGTATTTGGAGCAGGAATCTGGCACATTGCCAATTCTTGCCAATTTTGGTGTGAAATCATGGCATTCTTTGCAACCTTGGCAGTGTGCTGAAAAAAACGCAGATGCGGCAGCCATAAGCATTTGATTGAATTTACAACAGGTTGCAATATCTTCGAAAAATCCCTTGTTTCACGCTTGTAAGACAAATGTTCCACGAATATTTATTCAAAGCATTCAGCCATACTGCTGAACTGTGCTGCTCTTTCAGGCGCTGTTAATTTAAGAGCGGATGATATTTCAAGCGGCACCCTGCCATAAAGATATACCTTGTCGGCCATCAGCGCGATCATCTCTGGAATGTCAGTGACTGTGAGAATGCCTAAATAGTAAGGACCCTCCAAGTGTGAAGCCGGTGGTGACTGAAGCACTACACGTTCCACCTTCTCGTCCAGAAAAGCGGCATATAGACCGTTTATCCCCATGATCCCACGGCCGACAATGGTGACTCTTTCCGGATCGACCTCAGGCTGAGAACGCAAAAACTCCAGCGAGCGCAAGATTTCATACACCCGGATTTCATCGAAACTTCTACCGGCAATCATAGCTTCCCGCTGCATATGATGCCTGAGGCTGTCATCGATCGAGCGGCTTTCCACATCCAGTGTCTCTATTGCCAGCACTGCCCGGTCTCCCCAGTTATAACCTTCCCATAGGGTTCTGCCACGCCATCTTTGGGTTTCATCTTTCTCTCTCAGAGCCAGTACAGCCGGTAGGCGGCCTTTATGGCCGTGGTGCTCAGGCAAGGAATAAACACCCTTAGCACTGAGGTCTTTAAATGAGTTGAAACTGACCCTTTTCAGCAGACGACCCCACATTTGACTCTTTTTCCAATATATTCCACCGCGGGCCCAATGGTCTGTAATCCCATCTTCCCATTCTGGCTGAAAGGGAACACCACTTTCTGACGGAAAGAAATCGAATATTGATTCCCGCAATAGTCGAGAAAGCTCGCTGCGCTTTCTGTCCAGCTCACCAGGTGCAACTCGTTCCTGGGAAAGGTTGACCACCGGCATGAATTCATCGTGGATTCTGGTCACCCTCTCATTCAGTGGATAGCCATCCCTGATTACCAGAAGACTATCCATAAATAGAGTATCCACCTGGCCGTGTTCGGTAATAGTGGTATCCAGCCCGCGCAACTCTTTGAGAAAAAAGGCATAGACCGGAAGCCGGATCATCTCACTATCGGAATGACCTCCTGGGACAGTGACTGTACCCAGGTTTTCCTCTGCTCCGTATAGGTGGTAGATCTCTCTGATTTTCTCGACCATTTGATTGAAATAGGGCATGGGAAAGATAGGGTCTGCCAGAGAGTTGCACAGAAGAAACGGCCGGGGTGCGAACAGAGAGCCCATTTCTGAGAAAAGTAACCCGTAACTGTTGAGCGGGTACATGCAGTCGCAGTGCCGGCTTGCCAGACGGCCCTCTATGTGCCCCACTGTGGAACAGACCCCGGAAACCGGGGCGGAAGCTTTGATGCGCTCATCAGTCAGTGTCAGGAAAAAAGTTGTCGCCCCACCACCCGAAATCCCTGTACAGCCGATTTTTTCGCTGTCCACCTCGGGCCTGGTCACCAGGTAGTCAATTGCCCGGCGGGCATTGTATGTTTCCACTGCCAGTGGCGAATAGCCACAGCTATATAGGTCGTAGCGTTCAGTGTCGTAAACTGCGTGATGGGTTACATGAAGCTCTCCCATCTCGATAGGATCCAGCAGCAGGCTGCTGATACCATGAGCGGCAAACCATGCCGAGTGATGTTTGGAACGGGACTTGCCTCCATAGGGCCCACCAGGTCCGTGACCGCACTGGTAAATTACCAGCGGATAAGGTCCTGGCCCCTGCCCCCGCGGTATATAGAAATTAGCAGTGGCGTATAGTCCCGGAGCGGTTTCAAAAACCATGCACTCGAGAAGGTAGTCTTTACGCTCAATGCGGTGAGTAATACGGCAAGCGGGCGGGTCCTTGGGCCAGGCCCTGTCGAGACCCATTTGCTTGAGTAATTTTGCCTTGATTAAGACCCGCTCTTTTTCCCACTGCTCCACATTCTTGATGCCCTTGAAAAGGGCATTAAATCTCTCATTTGTCACCCGCTCAAAATGTTTCTGCAGCGCGCTGTAATTTTCGTTCCAGGCAAAAAGCGGCCCTGTATTTCCAGCCCATAGAATCGCAGATACAAAAGTAAAAATTAGAATTCTCATTTTCAAATCCTCTTAGAAAAAGGTTGCGGATGATGTCGATAATGAACATATAAATTTTTTCCTATTTTCTCAAAAATGGTTGCCAGTCATCCCAGTAACTGTTCCCAATACAGACAACTCCTCTCACCCTGTTAATTAATCCGAATAAGAATTCCGTTTTCAATATGTTGATATTCATGCATAGTGGGCCACACAAAACAAGCACATAAAAGAGTTAACCGGGGATTTTTTCATTTCTTGATTGTCAATGAATTCATTATTCTTTCCTCCATAAAAACACCTTAAGCTTCCTTTCAGCGTGTCGAATTCCGCAGCTCCATGGCTGTCCCGAACAGGACTTCCACATTGGCGAAAGGAAATCCCGGATCGATCTCTATGTAAAGCCAGGAGCCGCCCGAGAGAGTGCCGAAAGTCTCCACAAGATCAAGCACATATCGTCTTACATCTTGACAAGACCCATGCTGCATCAGCTCGCCCCTGTCAGGATGGAGCATCAAGGCAATTCCAAGCTCACGACTCCGAATGGCCAGTTCAGGCAGGTTATATAACGGTAACTGAAGCCAGAGAGCCGAGATTCCCAGTTCCTTGAAATCCTCAAACAGAGAAGAAACCTGCCCACAGGAATGGAAAATAATTGATTTTCCGGCTTTGCGGATCGGCTCGAAAAGCACCTGGTAGCGGGGTTTGAAAAACCTGCGCCAGACTTCAGGGGGCAGGAGCAGGGTGTTCTGTGTCCCGAAATCATCGTAAAAAATAACGCCATCCGCATCCAGGGCCAGCACACGATTTACTTGGCCTTCGATATTTTTGGCAATCATGTCCGCAAGGCGGTTGATCTCTGTAGTATCGAGAAGAATATCAATCAGCACATCCTCGAACCTGCGTACAGAATGCAGTTTCTCGAATATCGAGCCTCCATCCTGGACAAGGAAGTACTCTTTTTTATGCAGCCGAGCCGCGGTTCTGGCAGACGCGAAATCCGGCCCGCAAAGAGGAGGGGCAGAAGGTGCTTTATAACCGTGCAGTCTTGACCAGTCATTCAGCGGCCATTTTACAGGATGCCCCCAGACACCAAAAATGCGGTACTCCCAGGTCGTGCCCCATTCATCGGTCCTGAAAGCATGGTACCGGCCGTCCGGGTCAAAATCCCCTGCGCCCGGAGGTTCCGGCAGGCTGAGACTGCTCAGGTCTCCAAAATCGTCCCCGCATCGCCGGATCAGATCGACCAGTTTCCGGCCGTGCTCGAACAGCCCGCCCGCAGCCGGGCAAATCTGCAGAGGAAGGATATCCACCGGCTTGAAAGTTAGGGCCGCCTTGATCCGCTCCCGAGGCGACATGTGTTTCCTGCTCATTTTGTGAGCCTGATCTGTGCGTGACATTTTCTCCATTCTAACAACATTTCCCTAATCAGACTTGACATAGGTTATCAAAGCCTGCTTTTACATGAGAATCTCCAGTTTTTTCCGTTCGATTTGAATTTGGAGGCTTTGCAGTTTGAATTACTTAGTTTTCGGTAAAGGCCATATATATTTGTGCCTTGTGCCTTTGTTCCGCTGCTCCTTTACCGTTTCAGCTTGAGTTACCGGGGGATTTTAATGCTTCGTTGTGCCCGTCTCCCGGACATGAGAGTTTGTTACAAAAGAAATGGTTTTGCTTCTTTTGCCACCAAAAGAAGAAAAAAAATTTCCTTTACGGATAGATGTAAACAATTTTATGCCCCGAGTAGTAACACTTATATCCTGGATGAAGAAGCTGCGGAAGACATCCAGTGGTACCAAGTTAATTCTAAACATCACAGCTTATTCATGGGTGTCGGATCAATCTACTGGTTTCTAAGCTTCAGAATGGTATCATAAGCTTTCACTATGGGAAAGTCCTGGGGTCTTTCTTTTATGAGAAGATTTTCCGGGCGACCCATCAGGCGGTAACAGTGCAGGGCTTGTGAATATAAAGCTTTTACTTCTTCCGGATTCAAAGGATTGCCCATCGGATCTTCAGTTTCGGCAAGAGCTAACGGACAAGGAGCAAGCCCTGCAGCGAGAACCGGCAGATCGTAGTCAATCAAAGCGCCTGGCACTATGTTGTCGAATCTTCTGCGATGCAGTTTTCTCTCAACAACCGCTTTCCAGGAAAAAAGTCCACCTTCAAGGATTACGCCAGAGATTCGCCTATCGAGGAGGGCGGCGTGCAGAAGGGGGACACAGGAAGAACCCTTGCCCACGGCAACTATACCCGATAAATGAGTTTCCCCATCATCCAGGCCGGCAAGCACATCGACGGCCCGGAGAATATCCACAACGCGCATGCCTACCAGAGGCTTTTCCAACTGGAGGGCCATCATGGCAATATCCCAGTCTACTGAAAACCAATCATAGAAACCATCGCTTCTAACATCCTGGCGAGCGGTTTCTCCCTTGCCTCTCAAATCTACAGCCAGTACAGTATGTCCTGCCTTGACAAGTTCAGCAATATCGCTTGAGAGATCATCAGCTTTGTCGTTATGAGGAAGATAAAGTATGGCGGGAAGGCTATTCCCAGGAGATTCAGGCCGGATAAGCAATGCGGGCAGAGTTATTCCCGGCTCGCTTTCGAAAGTAATCCGTTCTATACTGGCTGTGCCGACTACTGGAGTTGCAAAGCCCCTGCTTTCCACTCCGAGAGGAATGTTTTTTAACTCGCAGTTGAGCCTTGTTCTCACCTTCTTAATGATAGCCTCTTTGAAACGTTTAAAAGCTTCTGGAGAGCCGGGAAGATCAACCTTGTAGATTGACTTTTCAGCATACTTAGCATTCAGGGAGCTGATGGTTTCTGCATCCGGATAGCTTGTGGAAACCTGGCCTGTGGAAGTGGACCAGAGATAACGCACTGGCTCGGGCTGCATTTGTGTTTCCTGAGTTGGGCTTGTAATACCCATAATGTGTCTTCTGAACCAGTCATAGCAAGCCTCGCGGTAGGGCTTTGTATATCCATGGCCTTCATCCGATTCAGACAGCTTGATTTTGTCTTCCGCTCCAAAAACAGCATAGATTTTTTTCATCTCGACAAAAGTCTCACGGGCTCCACGAATGGAAAAAAAATCCTGGATGCCGGCATTGATCAGGCAGGGCTTGGGGACGAAGGGCATAATATAGTCGCTGTAGCCGAAGCCTTTTGCAATATGGGGGATCAGGTTTTGCTCAGCATCGGCCATGCCGTAAGTGTCCCACATTGCGCGCCAGGAAGTGATGTAGCAAGTAGGGGCGGCTGCCTTCACCCTGTCATCGAGCGCAGCAATATAGGCGGTCAGAGTCCCGCCCCCGGAGCAGCCTGTTACAGCGATCCTGGAGCGGTCTACTTCGGGACGGCTTTCTAAGTAGTCGATTCCGCGGATTCCGTCCCAGATTAAATAGGCTGCTGCATTCGAGCCTGTAAGCAGGCACTGGATGCCTGACATGGTGTGCTCCATCACACTCCCGCCGATATAACTCCGGCCAAAGTCTTGATTGTAGTACATCAAGCGCTCGCCCTGGCCGGGAGGGTCATAGGTGAGCACCACAAAGCCCAGGCTGGCAAGAGTTGCGTAAACCGTCTGGTAGGGCCCGTAGGCCTTGCCCAGAATGTTATGTCCGCAGGGGCCCAGTACGGCGGGAAAGGGCCCCTGGCCCAAGGAATATGGCGGAAGATACAGGGTGGCCGTGACATAAAAGTGCGGCCATGACTGGAAGAGCAGCTTTTCCACGCGGTAGCCGGGACGAGTAAACCGGCCTGTAATTTCAGCATTAAGCGGAGTGCGTTCCGGGGGCCAGGGACCAAGAGCGCGTATCATGGTCTCACGCGCCCAGCGGCCTCGTTCTTCAACCTGTTGGACAGTCGTTAGTCCTTTAATTGCCTTCTTGCGTTCTTCCAGGCATTGGTAAACCATTTTCGTCATATACTGGTACAACATTTGATCGGGTCTTTCGCCCCGACGAGAGGTGAGGAAAACAAGGTACTCTTGCTGGGCGAGGCATGTTTCCTGGCTAAATACAGTTAGTATTAGCAAAATTATGGGCATTGACAAGTAGCGGTTGAAAGTATGCATAATTATGTGTTCTCCCAGTGAAAAAGTGCTGCAATCAAAAGTCAAAAAATCTACCGGCTAAAGCCGGTAGTTTAGTTCCTGTGCCAACTTTTCTGTTGTATACCTTCTACTTAAAGATATTTTTGTTTGTAATAGCCTGAAGATAAGCGGTGTGGGCAACTTAATCCTCTCATTTTGCACTTACTTTTGTCCTCATAGTGCTTGTGGAAATAACATAACTTCCCATGAAAGCTTTATAGAATTTCACTTCAATTAATGTTCATTCGGAGGTCGATTCCAGCCAGGTCCTTCCTCGTCAGGAAGGCGCACGATCTCAAATTGAGCAATTCCCTTGTCCATGCATCCAACGATCTCCTTGTTCCCGACTGCGGCCTTGCGTACTTTCATATATGTCTCATAAATGTCGTTCAATGAGTGCATGCAAAACTGCTTTGGCGTCGCAGTAATTGGATCGAAGCACTGCTGCCGGATGTAGAATGTATCGCCGGGCTTGTAAAAAGGGCAGTATTCTCGGGTTTCCTTCACCGTTACACGAACAACGGAAAACATATTCGATCTCCTTTTTTCGCATTTATCTTTTTTAGTATTATGCTCGCCGGACAGAACATTTGAATCTATTGCAGTCGCTGAAACAACAGTCGCTACGGTGCTCAGAAAATTTCTTCGAGTTATGTTTATCATTTTGACCTCTTTTCACAATGCTATTTTCTTCTACTATTACAATCTGCTTTCCAATTAAAAATATCATGCGGACTTAAATGAAATGTTAATAGTCTTTGGCAATCATGTCCGCAAGGCGGTTGATCTCGGTAGTATCGAGAAGAATATCCATCAGCATATCCTCGAACCTGCGGACAGAATGCAGCTTCTCGAATATCGAGCCTCCATCCTGGACCAGGAAGTACTCTTTTTTATGCAGCCGAGCCGTGGCTCTGGCAGCTTGGAATTCTGGTCCGGAGACAGAAGGTGTAGGGGGTGCTTTAAAGCCATCCAGTTTTGATAAGTCATTCAGCGTTCATTGATCTCCGACCGGGCCTTGAGATTTTTCTTGTACGTCATCACTCCGGTTATGAAACGTCACATTGAGTTTGCACTGGCAGCATTTTTCTTGACTTTCTTCTTTCCAGTGATAGTCCGCATGGCAGGGGCACTAACCGCAGGATTTAAGGAGGCTTACCAATGCCTAACTGCCCGTGGTTTCAGCATCGATAGTCTCATCCTGGATACCGAGCTTCTTCTGTAACTGTTCAAGAGTTATCCCCTTAGTTTCGGGGTAGACAAACAGCACCACGAAAAACTGTGCAACTATCATCAGCGAGAAAAGCACGAATGTATATCCTCCATAGTTCTTGGCGAACACCGGAAATGTCCAAGAGACCACCGCGCACATGAACCAGTGAGTGAAAGTGCCGATAGATTGCCCCTTTGCGCGAACCCGGTTCGGGAAGACCTCGCTGATATAGACCCAGATCACCGCACCTTGGGAGAGACCGAAAAATCCGATAAAACTGATTAGCAGCACGACTAGGTATTGCTGGTACTGGTTTAACAGGAAGATAACGGCCACACCGGCTAATGACAGCGCGGTTCCCACCGAGCCGATCAGCAGCAGCTTCTTCCGTCCCACCCTGTCGATAGTCGACATCGCCACGATTGTAAACACCAGGTTGGTGGCGCCGATAGCCACGGCCTGCAGGTCGCTGGAGAGCTTGCCGAAACCGGCAGCGCTGAAAATATCGTTAAGGTAGTAGAGTATGCCGTTGATCCCAGAAACCTGATTGAAGAAGGCAATCGAAACCGCCAGGAAGATCGGCATGGAGTATTTTTTCTGAAACAGCGGCTCATCGGTCCGACCGCCCGGGGTATAGATCGATTTGATAATCTCCTGCAGTTCGTCCTCCACGTTCTCCTCGCCGATTGAAACCAGCACCTCGCGCGCCTCATCCACCTTCTGCCGCTTGACCAGCCAGCGCGGGCTGCGGGGAATGAAATAAAGCATCAGGAAAAACAGCGCGGCCGGTAACGCCTCAATCCCCAGCTTCCAGCGCCACTCGTAAAGCCCAAGATCGAACAGCCCCACAATGAAATTCGAGAAATAGGCCGACAGGACGCCAATCACCACGTTGAACTGGAAAAGCATGACCAGGCGGCCGCGCCACCTGGCTGGCGAGATCTCGGCGATATACATGGGCCCGAGTACCGAGGCACCACCCACCCCGAGCCCTCCGAGGAAGCGGAAAAAGACGAGTGAGTAGAGATCCCAGGCGATAGCACAGCCAGCCGCCGAGACGAAGAATAACAAACCCATCAACTTCAGGCAGGCACGGCGGCCATAGGTGTCTCCGGGCTTTCCGACTGCCAGCGCGCCGATGAAGGTGCCGATCAGGGCGGAGGCCACTGTAAAGCCGAGCATGCTATCGGACAGGTTGAATATCTCTTGGACCGCGCTCGTTACCCCGGCGATCACCGCCGTGTCGAATCCGAACAGAAAACCACCCAGGGCGGCCACCAACGTGCTTTTGATCAGGCTAATGTTTAACTTCATCAATCCGACTCCTTGCTCTATTCTTGTTATCGCGCAACTGGAAGAATCACACCATGGCCAAGACAAAAACGCGTAAGGCATCTAAGCGAAGTAGTGATTATATGGCTTCTAGAGCATGGTTCCACCTTTCCTTTACCTCTTGTGGCACAAAATCTGTAACGTGAGAGATCAGATTCTCAGGAACTTCAACGCCTTATATATCCTCAAGATGAGGCTGGATATCCTTGGAGGTCATCCCCACGGGCGTATATGAAAAGGATCTTACTGGTGAAGCTGTAAACTACCCTTATTCCTCTAGAGCGTTCACAACTTTAACTTGCTCATTCTTTTCCAGAGGAACCAGGTAAGTCTTTATCTCACAAGGCTTCATGGTGAAATCAAACGCTTTGCCCAACGGCTTGATATCAATCTTGCCTTTCGCCTCTTTGCCATGCAGCTCGACACAGCGTAACACCAACGCATCGCCTTTTTCGCTCATCTTGACAACAGTCACAGAAACGTTGGGCGCGGAAACACTAATAAACGCATCGCGTTTTGCCAATTTGCCCGCATGGTTGGTAGTCAGCAGTCTTACCGGAGGAGTCAGATACCCTTCGGCTTTGCGTGCAATATCTCCGTGCCGGAAATCGCCAGCATGAGGTACCAGGCAATATGTGAACTCATGGATTCCCTGCTCCATGAACCGGTAGCCATCCGCTTCCTCAAACACCTCGGTTGTGTGATCTGACCAGGCGGTGCTATGAAGCACAGTCAGCCGGATCTCGCCGTCTTTGACACTGTAGCCGTATTTGCTGTCGTTGAGCAAAGCAACGCCAAAAGCACCTTTTGCATCTGACCCACTTACGTCGATCCAGGTCTGGCCGGGTTCTTCTTCACCGTCCATTTCCCTTTCAATGAACCCATAGGGTATTGAATAAGTTAGCTCCCCCTTGGACACGGAGATGGGAAACCCCAGCTTAAGCACACGGTAATGCTCGTGCCAGTCGACTGTTACCCTGCAGCCCAGTTCCGGGGAATCCCGGTGCAGGGCAAAATCCTGTACCACGAACGAACTCCCATAAAAGGACTTTACCTGAATCCGTCCCCGCTCGGAGCCTTCCTCCATCATAGTCAAAGTCGCCTTTTCAAATCGGCCGACCTCTTGATCATAAGCTACAATTCTGTGGCCCCAGGTGTCATCCCAGTCATTCATGACTAGCGGTACAGCCGCTGGCTTATTTAACAGTTCTCTGCCATTTTTCTTGTCAAAATAGGATGAAATATATCCGGTTATTGGATCGAAAGAAACGCGCACCCAATCGTTTTCAAGAGCCCATTTATCGACTTTTACACCAGCTTGCATCAGAGGTTTTTCCTTGCCGCTGAAATCCAACCGATAAATTTGGTAGCCCAGACTGGGCACATCGGTTTGAAAGAGGATGCGGATTCGTCTATCTACTTTTACCCCTGCTGTGCGGATCTCCTGATAGGGTACTTGTTTTCCCCCGGCATCTCTCAGTACTGGTGTAACATCTCGAACCAATCTCTGCATTTCAATTTCCATCGGCGTTTTGACAGGCCAGGAGCATGGATTGAAGACAACAAACGGGGTCGAATTCTCAAAGGCTGCATCTGCCGTGTGAATACTCTGAGCCAAATGATGCAAGGCACGACAGGTGGCATCCTTCGCTGTCGTCATGGCGTAACCGTAATCATACTGCGCCTCTACATAACCTTGTTCGATAGATGAACCAGCCAGGATGTCATGGAACTGGTTGAAAAGCACCTTTTTCCACGAGGCGTGAAATTCATCGGTCGGATAAGAATTCTTCAACAATATGGAGGTCAATGATGAAATCTTTTCAGCCAGGAGCAAGGCTGATTCTGCCTGCCGGTTCCACATTTTTACATCCGCGCACGCAGAATAACAGCCGCGGGCATGATGCTGTAGTTCATCATCGAGCTTCGGAAAAGTATCGTACAGAGGGCGAATCAGGTCGATATACTTCTCCAGTGTTCCGAATTTCATATGCGGATATTTACTTGAGCTGAGCTCTATAATTTTCTGAATAGCGGCAATAGTAGGTCCACCCCCGTGGTTGCCGATACCATAGAAAAGGGCGTAATCTTGAATGTCAGGCAAGTCTTTATTAAACCGCTCGACATAGTCCTCTACTTTGTTTTCGATGCTATTCGAGTCAGCATTGTAAGAGGAGAGGATCTGTACCGCTAAGATTTCCGAACCATCCGGACCTACCCATTTAAATATCGGAGCTGGCAGATCGGGCTTTTCGCGAATGTTCGGACGCATGAAAAAGTAAGCTTCCAGTCCCTGCAATTTCAAAATCTGCGGCAGCGTCCAAGGATGACCAAAAGAGTCAGGATTAAACCCGATACGGACTTTCCTGCCGAATTTTTCCATAAAGAACTTTTGGCCGTACAATCCCTGACGAACGAGTGACTCACCTGAAGGACAGTTCAGATCCGGCTCGATCCACCAACCGCCGACAATATTCCATCGGCCTTCTTTGACCCTTTGTTTGATCTCCGCGAACATCGCTGGGTCATCTTTTTCCACCCACTCGTAGAATTGAGCAGAACTGGCAACGAACGATACACCGGGGAATTCGTTCATTCTGTCCAGAGCGGAGCGAAAACTGGCAAATACTTCCTGATACCCCTCGTCTTTGGTCCACCTCCATACCGGATCAATATGCGCGTGACCAATCATGAAGAATTGGCGGGCATCAGGATGAGCAGCCGGATTGGCCGCTGTGTGACTCTTGTCCAAGGCGAAAATTGAGGGTGTCGAGAAGCCAAGCAGGGCCACCAGAAAAATAGGGCAAATTTGAATTTTCATTTTTCAATCATCCTTTTAAAGTTGAAGAAACGCTTTCAAATGATCGAACGTATTGAGATCGTAGGGGCGGTTCGCGAACCGCCCATGCAAGTTATTAATATACTAGGAGTTAACAATGTCCCTCAGGCGTCTTTTCATTTATATCCAATGTGAATGGTTAATAATCAACACGCTTTTTAAGAATAACTTTTTGGAAAGTATAGCGATTGCCTGGGTGAAAATTAGTAGTGTCGGCAAAATGCGCTGCCTGTAGTTTACTTTTTAATCCCGGTCCAGGCCAGTTCCAGTCCGAGGCGGTTGCAGGCAGTGAAGTTTTTTATCTCTTCAGCGTCTTCCGCCTCAAGTGTGCCCTCTGTCATATAGCGCATCATCGGAATTTGTCCTCCCCAATTAGTGTGCAGGTATCCCTTGAAATGCTCTTTACCATGGGCGGAAGCATACTCGATAAAAGCCCTGATAGCATCAAGCTTGCGCCAGCCGCAGATTACATAATCGAATCCCGCATTCTCGAACTGATCAACGGAAGGATAGCTTTCGTGCAGGTGATAGTGCCAGTCGCAAAGGAGTATATCCTTAGGCACCATGTTGATTGCCGGGTGAGTGCCGTTGCGCGATCCATTCATGGGGTTATAGGGGGTCTTAAAACCATCTACGAGCCGGTCGCCCCAAATCGTCATCTTCAAATTCCGTCTGCCGACAACATGATCGTGGAATTCGTTGACAACCTTGGCAAACAATTCAGCCGGGCTCTTTTTTCTGCAAAACGGGCAGACACCAAGATATAGAACCTCATCCATACCTAAGTGGACCGTATCTGTCTCGAAAGCCTCGATAAGTTCATCGATCAATTCGAATACGATGGGGGCAATCCTCGGATCGGATGGGCACCAGTTATACATGAGTACATCCTCACCGGTCATGCAGGGAGTTTCGTTGAATTGAGGGTAAGCACGCAACAATCCTCTGATACTGTCCGGCCGCCACGACTGATGGCCGAAACAGTTGATCAGCGGAATCAAGTGGATGTTGTTGTTTTTGCAATGTCTGGCCAGATCCCTGGCATTAGATTCATCCAGCATGGTGGCTTCATTGATCTCCGGGTGGCTTTTGAACTTGAAAGCATAGTTGACACTGAGGACCAGAGTATTAGCCTTGCGGCGCGGCAGCTCTTCTCTGATATAACTTTTAAGCAGTGGAATATCATCCGGATTATTAAACCCGAAATGCATGCCGCGGAATCCCATGACCGGAACATCCGCCACCTCGGCCTGGGGTACTGCCTTATCCCCGGTTAAAAGTTGCAGCAGAGTCTGGATTCCATAAAAAATGCCAGCAGCAGTATTTGCTGCAACCCTTACTCCATTAGGACCTGTTGAAAGCACGTATCCTTCTTCCCCAAGACCGTTGCCCGTGCCTTTAGGCAGCCTGGATTTGAGCCGGTTGTATAATTGGCCCAGTTCTTTGTGGTCATCGGGAGAGCCAACCAGATAACTCACCGGAGGTAGCTGGGCATTCTTTTGCACCCCTTTCACCACATTTTCGAAAACAGGAGATTTTATCTCGAGCGCTCCCATTAAAGGACTGTAAGCCCAGCGAAACTCGATGAACTTCATAGTGTCGCCGACTGTGACCGGTTGGTCTGAAGGCAGCTCAGTCATTATGCCGGTATCGATGCGGCTGTATTTTGGAGGAGGGAAAATAGTTCCCAGATCTCCGGCGATATGCGAAGTATCCTGGGCCCTGATAGTTTGTTTTTCCGGGTAAACAACCGCTCCTGCGCTTGCAGCGGCTATTACTGAACCGAGAAAATGACGTCGTGTCTGCTTGTTATTCATTTGGAGTCCTCCGGAACAAGCGATGTAGAATTTTATTGAATCAATTAAGACATTATGTTATAAGCTTAAAAGTAAACTATCAGACAAAATTCGTAAGGTCACCTGCCTAATCCAGACCAGGCTGTTTTCAATCCGAGACGACTACAAGCAATGAAGTATATTCTCTCTTCTGCGCCTTCCTCATCCGGTTCTTCTTCCAGCATATTGACCTTGTGGAAACCCTGAATTAAGCCACCCATTTAATGAGCCAGGTTATTCTTGGCTTCCCTTGGAAACCCGCTGACATATAGACAGGTAAGTGTTTGAAATATTTTTTGAAATAATTGCTCAATCTACCCGAATCTATCGGAATTAATTTCACTTAAATTTTTTAGTGGAAAGTAACTCCAGCTATTTTTGCCAGACTTCACAATATTTTCCCGGCATGATAATTTCCCTTCGAGGGTAATTTAACATTTTGTCGCTACAATCCGGCAATATTGCGGCTTGGGGGCAATCTTAGCCGTCTTGCTGGATTGCGGAGAATCGGGAGCGTTGCACTCATTTTGATGTTTCCGCAGAACGCGCAATAAAAAGGCTCGCAGCAGTTGTGGCTGATGGGATCACTGTAGAGAAAAGGGAACTGCTGCAAATTTATTTTGTAAGCATTCAAAACTCTCCAGAAATTTATTTATTGCAATTCACAAAAATTTATCCATTTTACTCTTGACAAAAAACAATTCGTGTTTAAATATTAAATTGATTAATGCAGATTGCAACAAATTTTTTTATCTTGAAAGTGTGCCTTAAAATGTCAATTTTTGACTATGAATTGAACCTTATAATATTTGACTCGGCAGCTTTGAGGCTTTTATAATATTCCTTGCGCATCTGATTTCCTCCATTGTCCAGTTAACAGAAGACATTTCCTAATAATCTGGCAAGATTTTTGAGACGATAATTTTGCCAACGGGAGATTCCGAATGCGATCTGCTGGTAGTAAAATGATTTTGGCGGATCATAAGCTGCTCAGACAGATAAATCGAGCTAATATACTAAAGATAATTCTTGATAATGGTCTCATCCCCAGGACAGAGCTCTCGAAGTTAAGTGGTTTGAATCAAAGCACTATTTCCAGAATAGTTAAGGATTTGATCAAAGAGCAACTGGTTTATGAAGAGAACCAGACAGAAATTTATAATAAGGTGGGTCGGAAGCCGGTAAATCTTAAGCTTAACCCGAGAGCTCAGATTTTCGGGATTATTGATGTAACTCTCTCGAAAACAACACTTTCGATCTGCGATCTTTATGGCAATGTGCTTGAGCGTCAGGAGGTTATAAGCCTGGTCGGCGAGGCAGAGAAGTTTTTCTCTTCATGTGCAAATACTATTCGCTCTATGGCCAGCCTTCACAGCGAACACCTCTACGGCGTGGGGGTTAGTGTGCCCGGTGTGGTCAGGTATAGTGAAGGGTATCTTTATTTGGTTAGAAAATTGAAATGGAAAAATGTGGATATCAGGGGCATAGTCAGCCGGGAAGTGGGCTGCAAGGTTTTTGTGGAAAACGATGCCCGAGCCGGTGCCCTGGCCGAGCTCTGGTTTTCCGAAAAAACTCGGAATCTGAACAATTTTGTTTTCGTTTTGGTCTGTAACGGAGTCGGGACTGGGATAGTGATGAACCGGACGCTCTACAGGGGGACACACAGCATGAGCGGTCAGTTCCATGCTGATATGATCAAGATTGACGATAAATGGGAAGATCTTTCTGGCGAGTACACCTGGGAGAACAACTCTTCAGACTTGGGGATAGTCGTTCGTTACAGCGATTATACAGGAGAAAATCGAGGGGGGGACGTAGAGGAAGAAACCCAGCGCATAATTAACCTGGCCAGGCAGGGTGATTACAGCGCCATACGAGCCCTCCAGGAAACTGCCCGTTTTCTCGGGGTAGGCATAGCCAGAATCAACAATTCACTCGATCCCGAACGAATCATTATCGGGGGAAAAATCGTGCAGGTGTGGGATATAATATTCCCTGAACTTATCAAACAGGTCGAGAAACAAACGCCTTATCAGGTAGTTCCGGTCAGAGACCTGATCATCCCCAGCTCCTTCATCTGGGCCCCCTTTGACGGTATCCGGGCAATGCTCTTACATAATTTATTTGGAGTCTCCATCATAATTCACTACGAGAGTTAGTCAGATTATCCTGATGCCACTTTAACTGGAATTTAAATAATTTTATGCAAATCGCAATAAATTCATTTAATTCATGCTATCTGCAAATAATTGTTTCTCCTGTGTTTTCTGAGCGTTTTTATTGATAGTTTGGTAAAAAGTATTTAATGACTGAGAAATAGCAAACTGCAACTTATTGATAATCAGGGTCTTATAATTGCGAAAGCCTCTAAAATGGCTTTGAAAAAAAGATATCCTGTATTTACCAATCTTTACCAAACAATTTTTGTCTTCAAAAAAAATTTGGAAGAAGTTTTGACTAGATTAATAAATAATCATCGGGTTAAATATAGGGGATCAGACAGTGAATAAGATATCGCGCCGTGAGTTTGCCCGCCTAGGAACAGCCGCTGCGCTGGGGACATTCCTGCCACACAGATCGTCTGTTGCGTCCATGAATCTGGATTTTACGGTTCCGGAGAAAGAAAGGCCGAATGTGATTTTTTTTATGACCGATGACCAGCGCTGGGATGGGATGAGCTGCACAGGGAACCCGTTTATTGAAACACCCAACATGGACAGGCTGGCATACGAGGGAGCCATTTTCACCAATGCTTTCGTTACCAACTCGCTTTGCGGCCCGAGCCGAGCCACTTGCCTCACCGGAAAATATTCCCACAATACCGGAGTCAAAGTCAACAGCGGCACTCTTCCCACAAGTCAAAAAACCTTCCTCGAACGGGCGAGGGATCAGGGCTACCTGGCAGGTTTTGTGGGCAAATGGCATAACAAGAATTTTGGTAGGGACAGGGAATTGGACTATTATTTCGGCTTCCGGGGGCAGGGAAAGTATCATGATCCGGTGATCCAGGAAAACAACGGAGAGGAGCATGTGTACGAGGGGTGGATTGAGGATATCCTTGCCGGAAAATCGATCGAGTTTATCCGAAGAGCCGCCCGAAAAGTTAAGCCATTCATGTTATGCCATTGGTTCAAAACTCCCCACCAGACCTGTGAGCCTGCGGACCGTCACAAGGAATTTTTCGCGAATAAGATCTATCCCAAACCGAAAACATTTTACACTGATTATGAGGGCAAGCCGAAAGCCGTTAAAGAAGCTGACCTGAGGATCGGAGGCAATGCTCCCTTCTCCTATGCAAAAGATTGGAACGAGATGGTACGCAACATCTACCGGGTGCTGATCGGTGTGGATGAAAACCTGGGGCGGATCCTTGACACCCTCGATGAGCTGGGCCTTACAGAGAATACCCTGGTCATCTTTACCTCGGATAACGGCTATTTCCTCGGCGAGCATGGTTTTTTCGACAAACGGCTGATGTACGAACCCAGCTTGCGACTGCCGCTTCTTATCCGCTACCCGAAAAAGATCAAACCCGGTACGGTGATCGATGAGTTCGCTCTCAATATAGATTTCGCGCCCACCATTATGGATTATGCCGGCATACCGATTCCGAAGGATGTCGACGGCAGGAGCCTGGCTCCCCTGCTAGAGGGACAGCCGGTCAAGTGGAGGAAGGACTTCCTTTATGAGTATTATGAATATCCACGGGGGCATAAGGTGAGGCCACATAACGGCGTGCGCACCAGAAGATGGAAATACATCCAATATTACGATTTCCCAAGGCAGTACGAACTCTACGATCTGGAGAACGACCCGGAAGAAGAAAACAACTTGATCAATGATCCCCGGTATGCAGATATAGTTGAGTGGCTCAATGAGCGACTGGTGGAATTGCGGATAGAAACCGGGGACCCCGACCTTCAGTTCGAGTAAGCTGGAAGCTAGATGATTAAGAGACTGATTTATTTACTTGACTTTTCATTCTCATGGGCTCAATGGCTACAGGGAGCAAAAGCAAGAGGAGCTTAGAATTGCCAGAATTTTCCAGATGCCCTTTGTTGTTTCTGTAGATTTTTCTTCCTGAAAAAATACATTTTTTTGTAGCAACAAAAAAAGAAGCTTTCAACTTATTTCTAACTCCTGATAATGTAGTCACTTACATTAGTAATAAGGATATCAACAAAGCAAAAGATATTTAGACAGCTAAGAAAAAGAAAATCTAATCTATGCCTACTCCCGTTCAGTTAAATAAATCCGGACGATTGGTTTCCCTGGATGCCTATCGCGGATTTATAATGCTCTGTTTTATCTCCGTCGGCTTTGGTTTGAGAAGCCTGAGGGACAATCCCGGCTGGGAATGGCTGGCTCGCCAGTTCATGCATGTCGAATGGCAGGGTATTGTGTTTGATGGGAGGGTAAATTGTGTTTTCTGGGACCTTATCCTCCCGATGTTCCTTTTCATAGTGGGCGTGGCCATGCCTTTCGCCTTCGCCGCACGGACAGCGTGCGGTCAGAGCAGGGGCGAACAATTGAAACATTTATTTAAACGTGCTTTGACCCTGCTGCTTATCGGAATGATTTTGAACTGTATACTCGAAAACAGATTTTACTTTCCCCTGTCTGGTATACTGCAGAATATCGCCATTGCCTATTTCTGCGCCTTTTTTGTTCAGGGAAGGGGAATCAAGGTGCAAATAGCAGTGGCAATGGGGATTCTGGTGTTTTTCTGGGCGATCAACCAGTTCTGGCCGGGTGTAGGGCCGGAAGGGCCCTGGGCCAGGAATGCCAATAACTTCGGAGCTGCTTTTAATCACTGGTTCCATGGTCTCTTCGGTGACAAAGTTAGTTTCAGTTTGGGTGGCTTTCATGCCGCCAGCACGGTAATATTCGGTATCGTTTGCGGAGAATGCCTTATGAAAGAATCCTCTCACTGGGCCAAACTGAGACTGATGATTATTGCCGGGGTGGCGGGCGTGATTATCGCCCTTGTTCTCAATCCGTTCATCCCCATCGGCAAGCCCATTGGAGCAATTTCCTATTGGATTTACAGCATCGGATGGTCATTCCTGGTCTTGAGCCTCTTTTACTGGCTCATCGAGGTGAAAAATTACCGCAAGTGGAGCTTTATTTTCCAGGTAGTAGGCATGAACTCCATATTTATATATGTCTTCAAAGGATTGATGTACGGCAGTATCAACAAATGGCTGTTAGTTTTCACGGGCAGCGCGGTCGCGGCACTTGGGGATCCTGGAACCATATTACAGGCTTTTCTTGTCCTGGCTGTGGAGTGGTATGTAACCTATTGGCTTTACAAGCATAAAATCTTTATCAAGGTGGGGTGATTGCCGAGTAGAAAGTTTTTAACCGACAACTGCCACATTGCTCCAAGGCTAGCACGCAGAATTGACAGGCCCATGGCCCTCCCGACTTAGGTAGAGAAATTGGATTACCGAATACCTGATAAATAATAGCCTGCTTCCAAGGAGATATATGCTAGGTTTTAGACTTTATGAACAGATATTTTTAAGCCTCAAGGGAAAATAGATACAGAGAGAAGCCATTGAACCCACTATGCCCTGCAAGGGTAAGCTGCTGCTTTGAAATATCAGTGCTTATCTAAACAGGGAAGATTATTAAGCTAACCTAAAAAAGGAGTTAGTCTTATGCACCAAAACCAGATGTCTTGTTGCTCCTTATTAACCTTAACGGGAGGTATTTACAGACAGCACAAATTCAAATACTTTTTTGTGTTTGCCTGAATATTCAATTAATCAGGAGGCTTTTATGCAGCGAAGGTTGTTAAAAAAATTTACCCCATACGGAGTTGTTCTGACTTTCCTGCTGTTACTGAGTGCGCCGGCATCATTGCTGGCCCAGCTCAATACCGGGAAAATTGAAGGAACGGTCAGAGACAAGGACACCGGGGCCCCGCTTGCTGGAGCCCAGGTTACAGTTGAAGGTACCCGGCTGGGCAATTTAACCAATACCGATGGTTATTACTTCATTCTCAATGTCCCTCCAGGCAGAAGATCGATTACCTTCGTTTATACTGGCTATCAGAAAATTACAGTGACTGACCAGCTTATCCTCGCCGGCCAGACTACGACCCTGGATGCGTTATTGAGTTCAACTGTTGTAGAGCTTGAGGGGATAACGGTTGAAGCTGAAGCCGAGCCCCTGGTGCCCAGAGATAATACGGTCAGCAAGCAGCGTATTACAACAGAGGAGATGCAATTACAACCGAGCACAAGATTGGAAGATGTAATGATTCGCGAGGCTGGGGTGCAGATCGGTGGTGAAGGCGGTCTGGCCAGGGGCCTGCGCATCCGCGGCGGCCGTGCCGGCGAGGAGGCCATGCTTGTTGATGGAATCACTGTGCGCAACTATACCGCCAATCCTTTCCGCATGGGCACCGGCTGGGCCTGGGAGTATGAGCACGCCTCCTTGGGTGAAGATGCCACACCGCTGGAGTTCTCGACAGCCGCGGTGGAGGAAGTGGACATTATCACCGGCGGCTTCCAGGCAGAGTATGGTAACGCCCAGTCCGGCATCGTCAACATCGTCACCAAAGAAGGAGGAACCGCGGTCAGAGGCAATGTCCGGATGACAACGGACGAGCTAAATCCCCGGACTGCCGATTACGGCTACAATCAGCTCCAGGCCAATATCGGAGGCCCTGTTTTCAATGTGCCCAATCTGTTTTTCCATACATCCGGTGAAATGCAAGGGCAAGCGGATATGTACCCCACTCATGCGGATGAGGGTTTCCGCGGCATCAATCAGGACTTCGTGGATCGTCTCAATTATGCTGTGCGCGAGGACCCGGTATTGGGAAAAGAGCAGCCGGCCTATACCCTGGAGGATTTCCAGAAAGGGCGTGAATATTATGCCGGGAAAACCGGGAAGAGCGCCGCTTTATACTCTCCTCCAAACCCGGTGCGCCACATGGATAACTTTGGCGACAGAACGCTGGTTACGGGTAAACTTTCCTACTCTCCGACAGAGGACCTGAAATTCATTACCACCGGCAACTTCTCCAGGAATCAGCGCTCCTGGGGCAGGGACTTGTTTTTTGACGGGACTGTCACCCCTTCCGTTTTCCCGTATGCGGACTGGGCCAGATACGCCCCGGACACCACATTCCAGGTACCTACACTTACAGGCCGGAGGACAAGGACCACCAATGCGCTCTTTGGCGTCGATTGGGACTTCTTCCGCTCAGCCGAGCGTCACGCCGCTCTTCAGGTGCGCCTGAACAATTTCAGGAGTCAGGACATCAACAACGCCACTATAAAACAAGGCTATGAACGGAATACTTTCATGAGCTGGTCCTGGCATGATCTTCCTTTCGAGGTCGAAACCTTTCCTAACCGACAATATCCTCAGCAAAAGGAAGATTTCAAATTGTTTCCGAACGGACTGAACGGCTGGCCCCAGGGCGGCATCGTTTACGAGACCCCTTTTCGCGTCAATGATAATGGTGATTACCACCTCACCTACCGTTACCTGCGCGAGAACCAGTACAACTACAAGGCCGACCTGGATTACCAGTTCAACCGGCAAAACCGGGCTAAACTTGGTGTCCAGTATACTATTTTCAGTAACCGGAAGTTCAATATTACCGGGATGGGGACAAGCCGTGATTTTGATAACGAGTACGCTTACAAGCCCAGGATTTTCGCCGCTTATATCCAGAACAGGACAGATCTCGGGGATTTCGTTTTCGACTATGGATTGCGCTTCGATGCTTACCATCCGGAAACAAACTGGGGGCTCAACTACGGAGACCAGTATGGCCAGAACTACTTCATTAAGAACATGAGCGAGTGGTCACCGCGGTTCAATGTTGCTTTCCCGGTAACGGATAAGGCGCAGGTCAGATTCTCTTACGGGGTTTTTTCCCAATTGCCGAGCATGGACTTTCTTTTCTCCAGCGGCAACAAGGGTGATCTCGGGTATTCCCTGACTGAGGCATTTGAAACCGGTTTGAGCTACCTTCTCACGCAAGACCTGGTCCTGGACATAGTGAGCTACTATAGGGATGTTACGGGTAATGTGGCGGAAAAGAGCTTTTTCAGAGATTACATGCAGTATCACAGCGGGCTCAGGATCCGGGGCACTCAGTCAGGCTACACCAACCGGGACATCGGAAATATCAAGGGTATGGACCTGACCCTGAGGAAAAGGTTCTCCAATAATTTCGCTTTCAACCTGATGTATACCCTGCAGTTCTCCAGGACTACAGGCAGCGCCTATAACTCCACTCAATATCTGCAAGTTCTTATTGATGCAGCTACCGGAGAATCTTACACTCCCCCGGATGAATTATGCCCGATTGATAGAGATGTAACTCACAATATCTCCTGTTTCCTGAATTATATGTTTCCTGAAGATTTCAAAGCGGGAACCTGGGCCAACTCGATCCTGAAAAACTTCAGGGCTTACACCATCTTCACCCTGCACAGCGGCTACCCGCTGCTCATCCGGCAATGGCAAGGGACTTATTTTTATGATGAAGAACCCTGGCTGACCCGCCGCGGCGGCAGGCCTATCGGCGGCTTGAACTATTTCCGTGACCGCTGGAAGATGAACATCGACCTCAGGCTGAGTAAGAGTTTCATGCTCGGCGGCACCAGACGGCTTGTCGCATTCGGTGAAATCTACAACCTGCTGAACCGCAAGGAACCTCAGGCCTATCCTAAAGGCCTGACTCTGGAACAATTCCGCGGAGCTACAGGTGGCGTGGACCTTAAATGGGATGATGCACTCAGCAATAGGCAAAAGGCCCTGTTCACTACCAATTTCAACCAGGATGACGTGCTGACCATCGAGGAAGCAGCTAAAGGAGAGATTGCAAAGAGCATGATGGGGCAAAACTGGGAGGACTGGGGCCTGGCACGCCAGATTCGTCTGGGCCTTGATTTCAGCTTTTGACGATACTGGCTATTATTAATCGATCTGTTAATGCCTCTTTTTAAAGAGAGACTCGACTAGGAGACTATTTATGATATACCATAAGTGTTTTTCAATTAAATTCGCCGTTTGCACTTTAATTCTCTTTACAGCTACGGCGCACGCTGAGTGGATGCAGAAAAGATGGTCCCAGGGCAACAACGTGGGTTTTTGCATCTCTAACCTTAACGGCGGTCCATGGGGTTCACCAACTGGAAATAAAGCGGCCCAGTTCCCCAAAGGTTCGGGAAACTACTGGAGTTCTCTTCAGAGTACTGGTGCCTGGACTCTTGTAGTAGCCAAGGACGTAAATGGCGACGGCGTGGCGGAGGATACCCTGGGCTATTATTCAAGGAACAGGGGGCTTACTTTCGGACGCGCCAGCCTGGAATACTCTAATGAGCTGGCGGCCCTTTTTAATGCCGGAGAGCGCATGGACCAGGCCTGCGCCAGGATAGAACACGACAGGGTCTGGTCCTCCCTGGATGCCGGCGACCTGGCGGAGTGGCCGCCCGAGTTCCGCGTGGGCCGCACAGCCAGCGGGGAACCGGTCCTGCATGGCGCAGAAACCATCGTTACCTTATACTCGGATCCGTTTAGGATCAGGTCTGCCATGAGGGGTGTGCCCAACGGTGTTTCCATGGAGTACGCTTTCTATTTCCTGAATTACGGTGAAAGCAACAATATGGTTTACTGCCATCTCTTCATGCGCAACGTGTCAGAGTTTATCAAGTGGAATTTTGACGAGAGTGTACGGACGGTAGTGCCCGATGACGGTTTCACCTGGATCGGCTGGTGCCTGACCTATAATTCCACCAATTTCTTCTTGGGAGCCGTCAATAAAGACGAGCGTTACACTGGTTGGTTTTTCAAACCTTCCGCAGAAATTTACGGCCAACTTGACCCGCTCGGCCTGGACCCCACCATGAACCCACAGGAGACCTTTGTTGTAGGGAACAAGGTGCTGCGCCCTCCCTCGTTCAAGGGCGAGGTCATGAAGCTGACCAACTGCGAATTTATGCGTGGTGGCAATATGGAACATGGGCTCCCCGATTTCGGCAATCGAGGTGGCATCACCCTTTTCGGCTCTTCATCGGCTGGTCCCCAGTACAGGGCTTCCTTGGGTATTGAGCCGCTCCACCCTGACTTTGACAACCCCTGGACCGGCCAGAAATCTACTTACGGCTGGCCGGGGCTAATCCCGAAGGATTGCGAATATTATGATAAATGGCTTTGGGCCTGTAGCGGTCAACACTTTTGGCCCATGTACTCCGAGTTACATGACTTCGCTCCCCGGGACACCACGAGCCTCGATTGGGTGATCATGTTCGTAATGCCCCAAAATGCGCCAATGGTTATGCCGCCCAACGAACTTCCATATATCAATGACCTTGGGATGCAGGAAGGGCTTGAACCGGTGGAGGCTCATGGGGATGTAGCCCAGACTGTCTTTGAAGGCGGGTACATTCTGCCGGAGACGCCGGTCCCCCCAACTATGACCATTATCCCAGGTGATAAACAAGTTACTATCACCTGGAGCGATGTCAACCTTCATTCTCCGGATGCATATTATTATTTCCTGCAAAAGTATCCGGAATTGGATCCAAGTAGTGTGTATCGGGAGTACGACTTCGAAGGCTACAGGCTTTACCGGAGCTATGTGGGCCCGAGCGACTCTCACTCGGAGCTGATCTTCGATTGCAGCCTCTCAGCCGATAATATCCAGTTCTATTATGTGGACCGTCTGGATAATGATGTACCGTACTACCGCATGCGGAACGGATTAAGGGCATGGTACGCCCTGGTGCCCTATGACAGGAACTACGATGTAGCCACAGGCGATGCGTTCAGCCTGCCCGATCCCGCCAGTGGGAAAGTCTGGAACAGGCCCGGGGAAGGGCTTTACAGTGTGATACCGCGGAGTGACGCCTCAAACTTCACGCCTGCTGCCTACGGAGGGGTCAGCTACGTTGGAGCGGCAACCATACAGGAACCTACTGTCGCGCTTTCCGGTGACGGAACCGGGAAACTGACCGAGCCTCCCAAATTCCTTGAGCCGCCACTCGATTTCTCCATGGAAATTGTAAACAGTGAAAGGATCACTCAGGACATAACGGTTTATGTGGCCTGCACCGGAACGGAAGTTCTCTGGGGATGCGACTTCTGGGCCTACCCGCAGAGGGTTATCGCCCTGTTGGACGCCAATGGCAATGTGATACAAGCAGCTTCTCCTTATAAGACACGGGATGCACTGGCACAATTCGTCTTTATGAACACTCCGGATGCTTCCGGGGTCAACTATGCTGTCCACGTTTTGTGGGACCACCCCGGCAATCCAGGAAACAGAGACTATGCCCCTGTATACATAGACTTCAATACTGGCGGTTATACCGGAGCGACAGTGGCCAATCAATTCGGAAGCTGTGTATCGAGCCGTGTCGGTACCGGTCCGTCGATCGGGTCCTATATCCGGACGGGTGTGTTCGAGGTGACCTGGAAGTCTGCGGGCAGCGACCTGACAGTCGAAGTGACAGATAAGACGCGGGGAGTCGCGGTGCCGTTCAGCCCGTATCGTGATGATGTGGCCTGGGGCTTCATGCCCGGTGGCACTTATATGGATTTCTTTAATGAGGTGAAATCCGGTGTATCCAAGTCGGAGCGAGCCAACCTGATGCTGGAGAAGATTCCCGCTGACAATACCGAGGAGTTCGCGATTTCTATCAACGGCATTGTGTGGGCTTTTACGGATATAACCGCCATGCCGGCGTCCGGGACAGTGATGACCATCACCAACGCTTTCGGCGATTGGAACGCTGACAAGACCGTATTCACCCAGATTGCTGACTCGCCGTTTCCGGGAGACAAGTGGGAGATCAAGATCAAGCCTATGTCCATGAATCCCGAGGATGCGGATCTGTCGAAAATCAAGGTGGTGCCGAATCCCTATCTGGCCTCCTCGTTCCTGGACCTCTCTCCCAATTCCAGGAGGATCGAGTTCGTCAATCTTCCGGCCCGCTGCACCATCCGGATTTATTCCCTCGGCGGCAGACTGGTCAACGTTCTCAACCACATTGGCGCCAGCCGACAGGGATGGGGGAACTATCAAGACTGGGACAGGCTGGATGCAAACAACCAGCCCATGGAATTCAAAGGATGGGAGAACCATGGGGGAACCGAGCCCTGGAACCTGAGAAACCGCTTCGGACATACAGTGGCTAGCGGCCTTTATTTCTATCATGTGGCGGATGAAGCAGGAAAAGAGAATACCGGCTCATTTTACATTATCAACTGAGTCTGATCTGAAAGAGAGTCGAAGTTTGCCGGTATGGCAAAGATTCCTCATCAATTTGGAGGCAAAATGTTAAAGAAGATGGCTATCTGCAACTTACTGGCTATATGGATACTCCTGTCATTCGCCACAGTCCCCCTGTTCGGCCAGGGTGTTTCGGCACAGGATTATACCGGCCTGGACAAATATCTCGGAGAGGGAATACCGCAGGGTTTCTCATTTGTG
Source organism: archaeon (assembly GCA_035528795.1). Taxonomy (GTDB): domain Bacteria; phylum Gemmatimonadota; class Glassbacteria; order GWA2-58-10; family GWA2-58-10; genus DATKXY01. The sequence goes on from DATKXY010000220.1 coordinate 26,378, forward strand.
GGCGCTCGAGCCGCGGAATTTCTCACCATCCCGGTCGGGGCCAGGGGTATCGGCATGGGCGGAGCCTTCTCCGCAGTCTGCGATGACATCAGTTCCATCTGGTGGAACCCGGCCGGCCTGGGATTTCTCCAGAACAGCGAGGTAATGCTTACGGTGGTGGATTACACCATGAATCTCACTTACAGCTACGCTGCGTGTGCAGTGCCTGTGATGGACGGCCGGCTGGTCGTGGGAGGCTTTTTCGGCTACCTGGACATCCCGCAGATGGAAATCACCACGGTCGAAAACCCGAACGGGACTGGAAATAACTTTGAAGCTTACGATTTCCAGATGGGCGGCTCTCTGGCCTACAATTTGTCGGACCGCTTTACCGCCGGGCTCAACCTGAAATATGTCCACCAGGACGTGTTCAGCAATATTTCAGGCAGCGCATTCGCGATGGACGCCGGCGGCATTTACCACACCGAATTCATGGATCGGGGCATCAAGATCGCTTTCGCCATTCAGAACCTGGGAACCAATATAACCATGCAAGGCCCGAACCTGATCTATGAAGTTGGGCCTGAGGATCGGGGCGGTATACTCCCCACAGGATACGAAAATTATGGTTCGAATGTTTACGCTGTATCCAAACGGGGAACTCGCCAGGTGAAGTATCTGACCCACGCTTACCGCCTGCCCACGATAGTAAAGCTGGGTCTGTCCTATAACCTTTTCACCAGCGATAAAACAAACTGGCTGGTTTCAGGTGAACTGTGGCGTAACAGCAACATGCCGACCAGCTATACCGCCGGTACTGAAGTTATCTACAACGTATCGCCATACTTGAACGCCGGCTTACGCTTTGGCTGGCATATTCAGAAAGATGAGTTCACCACAGGTTCCGATGACTTCGGTTATGACTACCTGGGCGATGACCCCACCTTACGGGGTATTAGTTTCGGCGGCGGGATCAAGCGGACTTTCGGGAGCAAGTTTATCGAGTTCAACTACGCATACCAGAACAAGGGCAGGCTTTCCGCCGATAATTTCTTCACCTTTAAATTTGGTTTTTAACCGGCTTGCCTCCGGCCCCTCCCCTTTTTGGGGAGGGGCCGGCAAAGGCGAACGCGAGCCTTGTAGACAAGGCTAATGATGTTCTTTAAGAGGATATTACAAACGAATTTTGCAAAATTAAACTGGCATGCCTTTACTCTATTAGAGCTTAGAAAAAATCCCAGGTAAAAGGATAAAATTAGATCCATCAGGGCAGTTCGCAAACCGCCCTCCAATAACCTACTAATTTTAATAGCGTTATAAAAATCAAGCAATATTCCTCGGGTGAAACGATAACATTTTTAATACTTTTTCCAGGATTAAATTAACTTCAAGGAGAGAAGAGCCATGAAAGAGAATTATAATCGCCGTCGGTTTATGGAGAAATCTCTCGCTATCTCCAGCGGAATTGCAGCCGGACTGAGTTTGGAGCAGCAGGCACTGGCGGAGAAATTGAACGCGAGTCCATCCCCACCTGAGACAAAGGAAACCAACGTGGGATTGCCAAAGGGTAAAATAGGCCATATCGAAATAAGCAGACTGATTTGCGGGGGCAACCTATTCGACGGTTTCGGTAACTTCCAAAAACTGATTTATGTTGATTCGCTGATGAGGCATTATTACACCCCGGAAAAAATCATGGACACCCTCGAGATTTGCGAGGAGAACGGGATCAATACCACTATTATGCTTTGCTGGCCTCATATTATAGAGGTTCTCAACAGGTATCGCAAGGAAAGAGGGGGCAAGATACAGTGGATTGCCCAGAGTCATAACCCGCTGGGCCAGTTGAATTGCGTTAGAATGGCTGTTGACAACGGAGCGGTTGGATTTTTCATCCAAGGGGAAAATGGAGATACTTTTGTCGAAGAGGGCCGTCTTGATTATATCGCTAAAATAGTCTCCCTTTCCAAGCAAAACGGCCTGATTACCGGGGTGGGATCCCATACCCTGAATGTTCCGAAGACCCTGGAGAAAGAAGGGATTGAGGTTGATTTTTATTTCAAAACCATAAACAATGTGGCTAAGTCCTGCCCAGAATCTCCGGAAGAAGTCGCCTCTTTCATGAAAACGGTGGCTAAGCCCTGGATCGCTTTCAAAGTGCTGGGAGCGGGTCAAATTAAACCCCAGGAGGGTTTCGAACTCGCTTTCAGGAGTGGAGCTGATTTTATCAATGTCGGGATGTTCGACTTTCAGGTGGTCCAGGATGTGGGACTGACCAAGGGAATTCTCGCCGGCGGCATCCAGCGGGAGCGTCCCTGGAGAGCATAAATGTCGGGCATTGTCTCGATCTCACTCTCTCAGGCCGAAGTATTTTAATAGTTTTGTCGCCTATTAGAAGATATGATGGACGAATTTTGCAAAAACAAACCTGACATACTTTTCCTCTATGAGACCTTTAAAAAAAACCGGGTAAAAGAATAATATTCGGTCTGTAGGGGCGGTTCGCGAATCGCCCCTGCAATAACCTATTGATTTTTATAGCGTTTTAAAAAGCAAGCAATGTTCCTCGGGTAAAACGATAACATTTTCAATGGTTTCCAAAGAATCAACACAACTTCAAGGAGAGAAAATCCATGAGTAAAAATTTTAGCCGCCGCCGGTTTATGGAGAAATCTCTCGCTATCTCCAGCGGAATTGCAGCCGGACTGAGTTTGGAGCAGCAGGCACTGACGGGGAAATTGAACGCGAGTCCATCCCCACCTGAGACCGAGGAAACTAGCGTGGGATTGCCAAAGGGTAAAATTGGCCATGTCGAAATAAGCAGACTAATTTGCGGGGGCAATCTTTTCCACGGCGCCGCTCACTCCCGAAATATAATGTATGTTGGTCCGCTGATGAGAAGTTATAACACCCCTGAAAAAATCATGGACACCCTCGAGATTTGCGAGGAGAACGGGATAAATACCGCCATTATGTCTGGCCGGGATGATACTACCCAATTTCTCAACAGATATCGCAGGGAAAGAGGGGGCAAGATTCAGTGGATCGCCCAGAGTTATAACCGGCAAGGCCAGTTGAATTGCGTTAGAACGGCTGTGGACAACGGAGCGGTTGGATTTTTCATTCAAGGAGAAGATGGAGATAGATTTGTCAGGGAGGGCCGTCTTGATTTAATCTCTAGAATAGTTTCTCTGGCCAAGCAAAACGGCCTTATCGCCGGTGTGGGAGGCCATACCCTGAATGTTGCCAAAACCCTTGAGAAAGAAGGGCTTGAGGTTGATTTCTATTTCAAAACCTTTAACAATATGAATTACTCCTGCCCTGAATCTCCAGAGGAAGTCGCCTCTTATATGAAAACGATAGCTAAACCCTGGATCGCTTTCAAAGTGCTGGGAGCGGGTATAGTCAAACCCCCGGAGGGTTTCGAACTCTCTTTAAGGATGGGTGCTGATTTCCTCTGTGTCGGGATGTTTGACTTCCAGGTAGCCGAGGATGCGGTCCTGATCAAGAAAATTTTGGCAAGCGGCATTCAGCGGGAACGTCCCTGGAGATCGTAATGTGGGGCAATGCCTCGATCTTGCTCTCTCAGGCTGGGGGACCCTGATAGCTCTATCCGGCTATTAGAAGAGATTCCAAACAAATTTTGCAAGGATAACCTATTGATTTTTATAGCGTTATAAAAAGCAAGCAATTTTCATTGGGTAAAATGATAACATTTTCAATGGTTTCTAAAGAATTATCACAACTTCAAGGAGAGAAGAGCCATGAAAGAGAACTTTAACCGCCGTCGGTTTATGAAGAAATCTCTCGCTGTCTCCAGCGGAATTGCAGCCGGACTGAGTTTGGAGCAGCAGGCTTTGGCGGGGAAATTGAACACGAGTCCATCTCCACCTGAGACCAAGGAAACTAATGTGGGATTACCGAAGGGTAAAATAGGCCATGTCGAAATAAGCAGACTGATTTGCGGGGGCAATCTTTTCCACGGTGCCGCTCACTCCCACAACATAATTTATGTTGGCCTGCTGATGAGAAATTATTTCACCCAGGAAAAAATCATGGATACCCATGAGATTAACGAGGAGAACGGGATCAATACCACCATTATGCTGTGTTTTGATCAGACTATCCGAGCTCTCAACAGATATCGCAAGGAAAGAGGGGGCAAGATTCAGTGGATTGCCCAGAGTCATAACCCGCTGGGCCAGTTGAATTGCGTTAGAATGGCTGTGGACAACGGAGCGGTCGGATTTTTCATCCAGGGAGAAGATGGAGATAGATTTGTCAAAGAGGGCCGGATTGATTTAATCGCTAAAGTAGTCTCTCTGGCTAAGCAAAACGGCCTGATCGCCGGGGTGGGATCCCATACCCTGAATGTTCCGAGGACCCTTGAGAAAGAAGGGCTTGAGGTTGATTTCTATTTCAAAACCTTTAACAATATGAATTACTCCTGCCCTGAATCTCCAGAGGAAGTCGCCGCTTATATGAAAACGATCGCTAAGCCCTGGATCGCTTTCAAAGTGTTGGCAGCGGGTAGAATCCAACCCCAAGAGGGTTTCGAACTCGCTTTCAGGAGTGGGGCTGATTTTATCAATGTCGGGATGTTCGACTTTCAAGTGGTCAAGGACGTGGGCCTGGTCAAGAAAATTCTCGCCGGCGGCATCCAGCGGGAGCGTCCCTGGAGATCGTAAATGTCGGGCAATTCCTCGATCTCACTCTCTCAGGCCCAAGTATTCTAATAGTTTTGTCCGCCTGTTAGAAGATATTATAGACGAATTTTGCAAGAATAAACTTAGTATCCTTTTCCTCTATGAGACCTTTGAAAAAATCCCGGGTAAAAGGATAATATTCGATCTGTAGGGGCGGTTCGCGAACCGCCCCTACAATAACTTATTGATCTTTATAGCGTTATAAAAAGCAAGCAATTTTCATTGGGTAAAATGATAAAATTTTCAATGGTTTCTAAAGAATTATCACAACTTCAAGGAGAGAAAATCCATGAGTAAGAATTTTAACCGCCGTCAGTTTATGGAGAAATCTCTCGCTATCTCCACCGGAATTGCAGCCGGACTGAGTTTGGAGCAGCAGGCATTGCCGGCGAAATTGAACGCGAGTCCATCTCCGCCTGAGACCAAGGAAACCGGCAAGGGATTACCAAAGGGTAAAATAGGGCATGTCGAGATAAGCCGAATAATTTGCGGAGGCAACCCGTTCGACGGTTTCGCTCACGCCCGCGACCTGATTTATGCTGATTCATTGATGGCGCATTATTTCACCCCGGAAAAAATCATGGACACCCTCGGGCTCGCCGAGGAGAGCCAGATCAATACCACCATTATGCTTTGCTGGCCTCATACTATCGAGGTTCTCAACAGATATCGCAAGGAAAGAGGGGGCAAGATTCAGTGGATTGCCCAGAGTCATAACCCGCTGGGCCAGTTGAATTGCGTTAAAATGGCTGTGGACAATGGAGCGGTCGGATTTTTCATCCAGGGAGCAAATGGGGATACTTTTGTCAAAGAGGGCCGTCTTGATTATATCGCTGAGATAGTCTCCCTGGCCAAGAAAAACGGCCTGATTACCGGGGTGGGATCCCATACCATGAACGTTCCGAAGACCCTGGAGAAAGAAGGGCTGGAGGTTGATTTTTATTTCAAAACCTTCAACAATGTAGATTCCTTCTGCCCCGATCCTCCGGAGGAAATCGCCTCTTTCATGAAAACGGTGGCTAAACCCTGGATCGCTTTCAAAGTGCTGGGAGCGGGTGTAATCCAACCTCAAGAGGGTTTCGAACTCGCTTTCAGGAATGGGGCTGATTTTATCAATGTCGGGATGTTCGACTTTCAAGTGGCCCAGAATGCGTATATGGTCAAGAACATTCTCGCCGGCGGCATCCAGCGGGAGCGTCCCTGGAGAGCATAAATGTCGGGCAATGCCTCGATCTTGCTCTCTCAGGCTGGGGGACCCTGATAGCTCTATCCGGCTATTAGAAGAGATTCCAAACAAATTTTGCAAGAATAAACTTAGTATCCTTTTCCTCTATGAGACCTTTGAAAAAATCCCGGGTAAAAGGATAATATTCGATCTGTAGGGGCGGTTCGCGAACCGCCCCTACAATAACCCATTGATTTTTATAGCGTTATAAAAAGCAAGCAATTTTCATTGGGTAAAATGATAACATTTTCAATGGTTTCTAAAGAATTATCACAACTTCAAGGAGAGGAAATCCATGAGTAAAAATTTTAGCCGCCGCCGGTTTATGGAGAAATCTCTCGCTATCTCCACCGGAATTGCAGCCGGACTGAGTTTAGAGCAGCAGGCTTTGGCGGGGAAATTAAACGCGAGTCCATCTCCGCCTGAGACCAAGGAAACCAGCAAGGGATTACAAAAGGGTAAAATAGGGCATGTCGAGATAAGCCGAATAATTTGCGGAGGCAACCTGTTCGACGGGTTCGCTGCCTCCCGCGACCTGATTTATGTTGGTTCGCTGATGAGAAATTATTTCAATCAGGAAAAAATCATGGACACCCTCGAGATTTGCGAGGAGAACGGGATCAATACCGCCATTATGCTTTGCTGGCCTCATATCATCGAGGTTCTCAACAGATATCGCAAGGAAAGAGGGAGCAAGATTCAGTGGATTGCCCAGAGCCATAACCCGCTGGGCCAGTTGAATTGCGTTAAAATGGCTGTGGACAACGGAGCAGTCGGATTTTTCATCCAGGGGGAAAACGGAGATACTTTTGTCGAAGAGGGCCGTCTTGATTATATCGCTAAAATAGTCTCCCTGTCCAAGCAAAACGGACTGATTACAGGGGTGGGATCCCATACCCTGAATGTTCCGAAAACCCTTGAAAAAGAAGGGATTGAGGTTGATTTTTATTTCAAAACCTTTAACAATGTGAACTTCTCCTGCCCTGAATCTCCGGAGGAAATCGCCTCTTACATGAAGTCGGTCGCTAAGCCCTGGATCGCTTTCAAAGTGCTGGGAGCGGGTGTGATCCAGCCTCAGGAGGGTTTCGAGCTCGCTTTCAGGAGTGGGGCTGATTTTATCAATGTCGGGATGTTCGACTTTCAAGTGGTCCAGGACGTGGGTCTGGTCAAGAACATTCTCGCCGGCGGCATCCAGCGGGAACGTCCCTGGAGAGCATAAATGTCGGGCAATGCCTCGATCCCACTCTCTCAGGCCGGAGTATCCTTGATAGATAACTCTCTCCAACTCTTAATACTTGAGCCAGCCGGATCCAGGACGATTCTGTCTTTTAGTTATAAAAGAAATGCTTTTGCTTCTTTTGCCTTCAAAAGAAGAAAATAATTTACCTTTACGGATAGATGTAAACAATTTTATGACCTGAATAGTAACTCCCATTAATTATCAAATAAGGAGGCTTTTGTGTCTGGCAAAAAAAACATCGCCGGCGCTCTTCCCGTTTTTCTGTTCTTCTCACTCACCACGGCTCTCCTGGCCCAGGAAAAGGAACCCCCGGTGGTTTCCGCCCCGGCTGGAAAAGCTCCCTCGGATGCTGTGGTTCTCTTCGACGGGAAAGACCTCTCCGGATGGACTTACAAGGATGGCAGACCTGCGGGATGGATTGTGGCTGACGGCGCTATGACCGTGAATGGCGGACACATTATGAGTAAGAAAGAGTTCGGCGACCACCAGCTCCATGTCGAGTTTGCCACACCCTCCCCGGCCACAGGCGATGGCCAGGCCCGCGGCAACAGCGGAGTCTATCTCCAGGGCATGTACGAACTCCAGGTACTCGACTCCTATGAGAACAAGACTTCTGTCAAGGGGATGTGCGGCGCAATTTACCAGCAGTACACGCCCCTGGTCAATGCAAGCAGGAAGCCTGGCGAGTGGCAGACCTACGATATCATTTTCCACGCCCCCAAGTTCGACAGCGCGGGCAATGTGATCGAAAAAGCCATAATCACTGTTCTCTACAACGGAGTCCTGATCCTGGATCATGTCTCGATTAGCCCCACACCCGGTAGACTGAAAGAAAATGAGTCACCCCGCGGTCCGGTTTTTCTCCAGGACCACCGCCACCCGGTCAAATACCGAAATATCTGGGTCAGAGAGTTAAAATAACAGGAAATGTAATAAAGAGAAAAGCTTAACCTGTCGGCAAGGTATGGTGAAAAAGGGGCGAGATTTTGCTTCGCCCATGTTCACGAACAATTGAATTATTTTTGTTCCTAAGCCCGGGAATAAAAGTTTTATGGGGATTATATCAATGTTAAAAGGAATCAAAAGCAAGGATTTAGTGAGCCGGCTTGATTTTCTGAAAGCAGCGGCTTCTGCAGTCGGAACGGGCATGATTATATCCACACTTCAGTGTGCTAGCAGTGAAGAAGCTGGAAAAACAACGGAACATAAAGGAGGTACGAAGAAGAGCAAAAAACGGCCAGAAATGAAATCCCACTATCTGGCTATGGTTAGAAGCTACGCCGATACGATGATCCAGTATGGCCGCGATAGGTATGGCCCAGAGCACTCTCCGCTCTTCGCCTACGCATTGACCAGAGACAAAGAACCTACGCTGATCACGAAGATACCCGGGGAATCTCCCGATATACGAAACGCCGACCGGACGCTGGGCTGTGCGAATCCCGGATCTCAGCATGGCCTGTATCAGCTTCTCTATGCGCTCGAGGGAATGACGGGCGAATCGCGCTATAGCCGGGCGGCGGACGAGGCACTTAAGTGGTTCTTTGAACATGCGCAGTCCCAGGAAACAGGGCTTGTCGCCTGGGGGGAACATCTTGGCTGGCATTTTGTCGAGGAGTGTGTCTACGGAGCGCCGAGAAAGGATATGCTTATTCATGAGTTCTACGAACCGGCCTACACCGGTTTCCCGCTGTGGGAGCGAGTTCTTGACCTCGCCCCGGAAGCTGTTTATCGGTTCGCCGAAGGTCTTTGGGAGCATCAAATTCATAATCACCAGACGGGGACCTATTCACGGCACGCCGGTTATGATCGCCACAACACCGAACCAGGATCGGAGTTTCCCAGAATAGCTGCTTATATGCTCGATCTTTGGTCGCTCACCTATCTGCACCACAAGGATGCCGAGTTTCGACAGACCATGCTGAATGCGATCTCGAGCATGCGCTCTGCCTTCGATGCCCGTCGGAATCCTGTGAGCGACGCTCTGCCATTTACTACGAAAGAAGACGCGGGTTGCTCTCCCGATCAAAACGTTCGGTGGGCGATCTTCTGCACGGTCGCCGCAGAACGTTTGAAAAATGACGCTCCGGAGATTTCGGCTCAACTGCTTGACAGCGCAAGACGCACGGATGAGGTAATCAGCAAGATTCCGTACCAGGCCCTTCCGGGGGGAAAGGGGATTGCAAGGAACCCTGACCTGGTGACCCTGCTTCCCTCGGAATGGCCAAGCCTCTGGGTAGTCTATTACGGGCATCAGACTCAAGCGCGTTATGCGATGATCTATAGCCGGCGCTATCATCAAGTGCCGCAGCGCGATATGTACAGGAAGATGATCCTGGATACCGTGGATTGTTATCTCGATGAGGCACCGGATGCTCGAGATCAGATTTGGCCCTATGCGCTGGCCGCCGCGATCGAGCTGGAGCTGGAGGCCTATGCGCTGACAAGTGAAGATAAGTATCTCCAGCGCGCCGATTTCTTCGGCGAGCAATCGCGGAACCTGTTCTTCGATGAACAAAGCCCGCTTCCCAAGATGACGAACCAGCACGATTACTATGAAGAAATTACGGGCTGCTCCGAACTGATGTGGCAGATGCTGCGCCTCGCTCAGAAGAGCGCCTAGAAATGTATACTATCCCCTGATAGTTCTTTGAAACTTTTAGCCAAGAGGATTTTTCAATGAACAAGTGTCCTTTTTATTTACTGGTCTTTCCCGCTCTTATTTTATCTCTGACAGGCTGTTCCAACATTCAGCCTAAGGCTAACCCTGCTTACGACTATGTCGCAGAAGGCAGAGGCACCTGGTTGAGCACGAAGATGGAAACCGACTGGGATTCAACTATGGCGGTCTTAAGTAAGGCTGGTTTCAACATGGTATTTCCCTTTATGTGTTCGGCCGGCTCAGCTCGATATCCCAGTAAAATACTCCCCATGGTCGGCCAAAGAGATGAACTTACACTCTGCCTCCAGGCAGCCCACAAGTACGGAATCGAGGTCCATGCTCTGGTGGTACCGTGGAAATTAGAAAGCGGTCCGGATTCAGTTCAAAAAAGAATGATGGAAGAGGGCAGAACGCAGTTCGGCTATGACGGCAAGCCCTACTCTCAGGTCGCTCTTCAATTCGGATATCGTCAAAATTATGAGACACTCTGCCCCTCCCGGGAGGACAATAGAAAGCTTCTTTACGATTACGTGATGGAATTGGCTAAAAACTACGATGTGGATGGAATCAATTTCGACCATTTCCGCTTTTCTTTCGAACCCTTGTGTTACTGCAATAACTGTAAAGAGAATTTTATAAAAGAGAGTGGCTTAAAGATAACAAAATGGCCGGATGATGTCTGGAAAGACGGACCATACCGTGAAGCTTACCTGGACTGGCGGCGGGAGCTGATGATTTCCTCGGTCAGGGAGATAACCAAAGCAATTCATGATTACAATCCTTATATCTGTACCTCCCTGTGCGCCCGAAGACAACTTAAGGTCACCTATGAGATAGATGCTCAGGAGTGGTGGAAATGGATCCGCGAAGGCCTTCTTGATTTTGTCGCCCCGATGGATTACTCCGACGAACCGGAGGAATACGTACATCTCATCAAACAGCAGTTCCCCCTGATCAAAGGCGCGCTTCCCTATTACGGCGGGGTGGGTGTATTCCGCATGAAGGAGTTTGAGCCTGTTAAAAAGGCCATCGAGCTTGGCCGCGGGATAGGGGAGGATGGTTATGTAACCTTTAATATAAACAGCCTTTTGCCTTTGCTTGAGCAGTTCAAATCAGCAGGGGTAAACAGTACTCCGGCCCTGCTGCCGCACCGGGCGCCTGAAACCCGTTTCTATGTTGAATCATCTGGTCGTGAGAGCGAGGAAGGTTTCAAGATTTTTGCTCCGGGATCAGAAGTGAATTTCAAAGTGGATGTGATGTTCAAGGCAAAGCTCAGGCAAGGTATCAGCCGGATCTGGGGGGATGTAGTACTGACTAAAACAAGCGGTGAAATAGTGGCCAAAATTAAATCATTTGATCTTAACGAGGCCACGATCGCCAACTTATCGGTTACGTGTGGGGAGGAGGGTCTTTATCGCTTAGCTTTTTACGGGACAATGACATTAAGCAACGGGGATGTAAGACCTTTTATAACAAAAAGTTTCCCGTTCGAGATAAGCTCCTCTTAAACCTGCATTCATCATATAAAGATTGAAAATGATGTTCGAAACAAGCCTAAGTTGATAATTTACAAGGAAATCCAATTGGAGATACTTTTACGTCAATCAGTCTGCAGCCATCCGGCAGGATAAGATGAGAATGAAATAAGGGAGAACAATCCCTAAGACCTTTGCTACTACTGATGAAATATGTGGAATACCCAATGAATGCTTCCGTTTTTCTGTCCTTATTGCTTCTCATTACGACGCCAGCTAATACCCATACCGAGCTGAAACAATACTTGGTTTCCGAAACGGCCAGTGGCACAGCAACCGGTGAATTCGTCCACGCCATGGGAAACCGTATAGTCCGGTGGAAAGACAAAATCTATATCGCATATTACGACGCGCATTCGGAGGATTCCTGGGAGGTCAAGGTCAGGGCCTTCGATCACACAACCGGCCAATGGTTTGATCCAGTAAGCATTGGTCCAGGCGCAGATAACCACGGTGGTCCCTCGCTGGGTATCGATTCACAGGGATACCTCCACATCATCTACGGACCTCACGGCGGCCCGATGAAATATCGCCGATCCAGGGCTCCCGGCGATATCACAGCGTGGTCATCCGAGGAAATGTTCGGCTCTGAGATGACTTATGCCAACCTCCGCGTGGGCCCGAACGACCGCCTGTACGCTTTTCTCCGGGAAGCCGGAAAGCCGCCCTACGAACGCATGCTCACACAGTACACAAAAGATGGAGCTGACGCATGGAATGGCCCATCACCTCTGTTGAGAATCTTTCAGGAAGGCCGCCGCTACGGTCAGTTCCCCTGCCAGTTGGCTCTCGATAACAGCAAAGGCATACTTCACTTAGTCGGAAAGATTCATGAAGGCACCGAAGAAATCAATGGCACCTGTTGGATGACTGGGCAGAATCAGAACCTGCTTTATATCCGGAGTATCGACCAGGGAACGACATGGCAGGGCGGCAGCGGAAAAGCTCCTTACACCAAGGACACTGGCGAGGTAATCGAAAGCATTCGCAATCACGGAAAGACAACTTCGAAAGCAGGTTATGTGGAACCGTTAGGCATCTTTCTCAATGCAGAGGGAAAACCGACTGTCTACTATATCACCCGCACTGAACAGGAATCTAAAACCAGAACCGTGGCAGCAACCCGCCAGGCAAATGGCCAGTGGAAAAAGACTGAACTGACGTCCACCATCACCCGGGTCTTCGGAGCCAAATGGAATCCACTCGGTGGAAACATAGTCAAAGACGGCAAAGGGAACCTTCACCTGGCCCTCTATCTAGTTCCTCAGAAAGCCGCTTATGTGCTCGAACACTTCAACCTGCCGACAGGCGAAGTCGGGATTTTAGAATTGAATCATGACGGGAGGCTGGTATCAGGCTCGTGGATCAAGCAACCCGATGAATCTATGGCCCGCTTCTTACCTTGCCTCGAACGTCCGCCACTCACCGGTTGCGATGAGAACTGGCGACCATCGCTGATCTATACCGAGGGTTCCATGGGGGGCATGAAAGGGGCAGAGCAAACCAGTATAAATAATAAGGTATGGTGGGTTCAGCTTTAAGTCGATTGCTCTTCGTAAAAAAACATCGCCAAGGTTTCAAACATGGCAAGAATTGAAATTAATGAACACTTCGTTGTATGGTCTGAATTCGGCTATGACGACAACTATGAAGAAGGCCCCTTGAGGTATATCCAGAATGTTGAGAACTAATATTCTCATTAAAAATATGAATTCAAAAGAATATTTTTATCCAGACTTTTCTTTTGACATGAACCGCCAGAGTAAGAAATGAAAAAATTTTAACAGCTTTCTTAACTTTATGGGGAGGAATTTGATGAAGACTTTTTCTTCATTACTTCTTGTTTTTCTGATTCCACTGATTTCTTCCTGTTCGAGTAGTAAGATTGAGGTTAACCCTGCATATAATTATGTGGCGGAAGGCAGAGGCACGTGGATTAGCTCGAGCAAGAGAGTAAACTGGGATTCAACCATGGCTGCCTTAAGTGAAGCCGGATTCAACATGGTATTTCCCTATGCGTGTTCGGCCGGTGCGGCATTTTATCCCAGCGAGTTTGTGCCCATGGTAAGCGAAAGGGACGAGCTGAAACTCTGCGTGGAAGCGGCCCACAGGCATGGGATCGAAGTCCATGCCTTGAAAGTCAACTGGCAAATGGAAAACACTCCGGATGAGTTTAATCAGGAAATGATTCAGGCAGGCCGGATCCAGTATGCTCCTGACGGGAGGCGGTCCACCGAGGTGGCTGCAAGCTATGGATGGCCACGCAAGGGGGAATCGCTCTGTCCCTCCCAGGAAGCTAACAGGCAGCTCGAACTGGATCTGATGCTCGAAATGGTTAAGAAATACGACGTGGATGGAGTCAATTTCGATTATATGCGCTATGAATTCGAGCCATTGTG
>DATKXY010000221.1:0-16870 GCA_035528795.1 archaeon
CTCAGCCGCGTGTCCGGCATCCAGATAGATATAGCGATAGGCCCGCTGGCGGTATTTCCATCTGGAGCGCTTTACCCTCGCTGTCCAGATAAAAGCCGCCGCACAGTCGAAAAGCATCTGCTGCATAAGACCAGCCATCATGAGCGGTCGACGGAGATCTTCAGCTTTAAGCAGCTCCAGCTTGTGTTCAGCCACATTGTAATGGTAAAGTCCCATGTCGATCCCGGTAACGTGGTGCGAGACAAGATATGTTTCCACCGGGTACAGCGCCCCGGCTGAGGGAGCGCTGCGAAACTCGTAATCGCCGCTCCGGGCTGTTATCCCCTGGCAGGCCCAGAGAAGCTGGCTCACTGTTTTCAGCTCGAGGCCCCCGCCTGTGAAATCCCGGAAACTCCTGCGCCCGGCCAGGGCTGACCAGAGCGGAGGGCCGCCCGAGGTCTCGGGTTGAGGAAGCTCGATCACCCGGGCCTGCGGGTACATCTTGTAAAGCGCAACCTGGTCCTCCCAGGCTGGAGACCAGCTTTTTATTACTTCCGGGTAATATTTGGTCAGCCTCTGGAAATCATCCCCGATGGTTTCCTTGCGCTCTTTATCACCGCTCATTGCTGCCTCCTTGCGCGCCTGTTTAATAAACATACTGTCTGATAAACATGTTACGGCCCAGGGTTCCAATGGTTTTTCAATACCCTGCGCTCTCAGGCCGGCTAGCCAGAGCTCAAGCTTCATCCAGAGGAAGCCTGAAAACACGCCGCGGATTGTGATAAAGCATGTTTTCAGCAATCTCCAGCGCTGTTTTACGGTCATAGTCGCCCCGGGTCACTTTTACCGCCAGGGCGCGGGCGATATTGTCCCGGGCCTGCTCGAGGTGGCCGTAAACGCTTTCGGCCATGTGCAGGTCCCCGCCGAAACCGAAGATCTTGTTATTCGGCACGTAATCGAGCCATTCATCGAGCATCTGCACGCAGGTCGCCGGACTGATTATATGCATCCAGCACAGGTCCAGGTAAACATTGGGGAAGTTCCGGCCCAGGACACCCCATTCCCTGCAATACGGAAATCCGCCGTGGAACAGGACAAATGGCACTTTTCTGTATTCCCGGAAAAGATTAAGCAGCAGGGTGGGCCTGGAGTCTGTTATCTCGTTCGAGTGGCCCGCCTGCAAGCCGGTATGCACCTGGTAAGCGAGATTGAACTCCGTGGCGAACCGCACTGTCTCATGGACCAGGAAGTTCTGCAAATGGAGGAGCTCATCCGGGCTGCGGTGATGGGTTTTGATCCAGGAGGCTGCGTGATGGGCGTGCTTGCGGGCGAACAGGAGGCTGAAAGCCCGGTCCGCATCTGCCAGGGTGGTGCGCTCGAAATAGATCGAGCGGTTGTAAGCCAGGGGATTTTTCAGGGCCACCACCGGCTTGCTGATAAGCAGTTTCTCCAGATAAGACCACATGGCGTCCCGCATCTGGGCCGCCGAGTGGATCGAAAGCCCGCTCTTTCTTTCCAGGTCCTCCAGGTCCTCGCGGCTGTCTGCAAGCACGAAATACTTGCCTTGCCGCAGGCTGTGAAAAAACAGTCCCGGATATTCTTCATCATTGTCGCTGTCCAGGATGACTGCCCTGATATTCAGCTTTTCGGGAAACCAGCGCTCGTAAAAACCGGGGGTTATCCCGGTGCGGATCTTCTCCCAGAGAAGATCATAGGTTCTTTCATCCAGGGTTTCGATGTCGAAAACTCCGCGCAGGGTCCGGGCGATAGACCTGCCGTAACCGGTGGTCCTGGTGCATGGATAATATTTCAGAAAAACCTCGCGGGCCCTGGCAGGGTCTTTGTCAGCGTTCTCGACTGCCTCCATCTCCGGATCAGAGGCCCCGGCGCCGCAAAGATCGCAGCCCACATAACCCAGGGCCAGCGGGGAAAACGGCTCCTCCCGGCGAAAGCGCTCGCTTTTCGTATGCTCATGGGTATCGATAACTCGCATACCAGCGATTTTTTCGCGCAGCTCGCGATAGACAGAATCTGATCCCGGCATATTTCAGTCTCCTTTAGCCGAATTCTTGATTGTTAATACCCCATTAATAACTGCTCCTAAAAAAATAGGCTTCCTGTTTACGGTTAGTCAATGCTTAAGAAACAATAGAAGGAATGAAAAAGCAGGGTGACAAAAAGTCTTACTTACTGTAACTGTCTAGGATTGTGACACTGACTCAGCAAAAGAAAGAGCCGGGCTTTCGGTTTCCTCTACAAGAAACCTACCAGCCCGGCTTTTTCCTGAACCTATGCGGGTCTTAACTGAACCCTAATAAGCTACTCCATGGACACGGCCCTCTGATAGACTACCTCATGGAAGCCGCTTTTCAGGTCGTTGTGCAGAACGAAAGTGTATTTTTATTACCAGGCCTGTGAGATCTTCCTTCCCCATGCTCTATCCCATAAGCCGCCGCACCTTGCGAATCACGGATTACACGGATAACAGCCTTGATTGCACTGTTCCTCTGAACCCTTCCCCTAAAGAGTACAGGCTGGGGAAACAGTTTCATCCGTGTTACTGAGGAGATTACCGACATACAATCCGGAAACCTTCACTGCTTTTCCTGGAGTCCGGGGTGTTAGCTTCACGGCGTGCCGAACGGCAGTCGAGATAGTCCCAGCCGTGTTCGCCGCCCCGCTTGATACGGTAGGAGCCGTAGGGGCCGCTTGACGGTCCTTGAGGATCATTCGCATTCTCACTACTGTAATCCCCATACCAATCGTTACACCACTCAAAAACGTTTCCATGCATATCGTGTAATCCGAAGGCGCTCGCCTGCTTACCGCCAACCGCATGCGTGGTATCATGGCTGTTGTTGTTATACCAGCCGGCTTTATCCATGTCGGCCTCGCTGTCGCCAGTGTAAAAGTTCGTCGTCGTACCCGCGCGGCAGGCGTACTCCCACTCCGCCTCTGTCGGCAGCCTGAAACCGCTCTTCGTGAAATCACACTCCCAGGTGCTCAAATTGTAACACGACTGCAAGCCCGCCGCCTCGCTCAGCTTGTTGCAGAATGTCACTGCATCGTACCAGCTTACCTGCTCCACCGGACGGTTCAAATCACCGGTGAAATAGGACGGGTTGCTGCCAATAACCGCCTGGTACTGCGCCTGAGTTATTTCATACCGTCCCATCTGGAAAGCGCTCACAGTCACCTGGTGCACCGGCTGCTCATCACTTTCTCCCGTCGTGCTCCCCATCTGGAACGTCCCGCCGGGGATCGAGACAAAAGTTATCCCCTGCACCACTGTGGTGTCGACTCCGCCGGAGGCAGTGGCAGTTATAATGCCAACAGTAACATCGCTGCCGCTAACCGTAACCTGTGTGCTCGCCGGGCTGAAAGTATAACCGCTCTTTGCAGGTGTTACAGTATAAGCGCCATCCGCCAGGCCGGAAATAGAGTAACTCCCCCCGGAGCCGGTGGTAAGCGTGATGTCAACTCCAGCGCCGGTTATGTGCACGCTCACTCCTGGAAGTCCGCTGCCGGATTCCAGAATGCTACCCTGCAGGCTGTGGGTGGTGACAGTGGCGCCACGGCGCACTACCCGGAATCCTGCCCCGTCGCCCGCACCGCTAGGGGAGACGTAGGCGCGATGGGCTGAGCTACAGTACAGCACCTTATCCCACTCGGCATAACCGCCGCCGCGTATAACCCGGTCGGAGCCGGTTGACGGTCCTTGAGGGTCAGTCGCATTCTCACTGCTATATTCACCATACCAGTCGTTGCACCACTCCCAAACGTTACCTGCCAGGTCATACAACCCGAACGGGTTCACCGGATAACTGCCCACGTCTGTAAGATGACCGACATACGTGTTGTAATTCGCCTTATAGATGCTGATCGTACCGTCGTCCGTCCCATACTCGTATCCCTTGCCGCCCCGAGCTGCATACTCCCACTCAGCCTCCCGCGGCAGGTCAAAGCCATACTTCAACGCAAAAGCCTTCGACCCATACCAGGTCACAAACACCACCGGCCAATTCTCCTTGCCCGCTGCAACACTGAAACTCGTCCCGTTATAACTGATCCAGCACTTGCTGGTCTCCGAATTCCAGATGCCCGAAAGCTCTATGTACATCTGGCCGCTGTAATCCCCTTTCGCACCATTAACGCTGTCAGTCGTCGCTGTTATCTCCCCAGCGGCCAAGGCAGTGTTCAAATACGTCGCGTACTGGGAGTTGGTGATCTCATATCGCCCCATTTGGAAAGCGCTCACCGTCACCTGGTGCACCGGCTCAGACACTCCCACCGTCATCTCCTGGTCCACCGGCTCAGCCACCCCAGCCTGCCCCATCTGGAATGTCCCGCCGGGAATGGAGACAAAATCAATGCCTTGTACGACTGCTGTTTTTATGCTCCACTTCCGCGCTTTCATCACGGTGAAATGATCGGTTTCAACGTAAAGCAGCTTCTTCTCGTAATCTTGTCGTGAAGAGGGAAAAGCCACCCAATCCCTGTCGGTTTCGCTGTAATAGACAGCTTCTAGTATATCTGTAGAGTCGATATCAGAAGGCATGGGCAGGGAGACAGTTACAGGTTGGTTGAAAATAAGCCCTGAAGGCTCTAATTCAACAAGGACTTCACTTGTATCTTCCAGAATACCAAGTTCATTTGCAGTTTCGACTGACACCTCACTTACCGAAATCTGAATGTCCGCATTTAAAGCTCCGGCTTTCACCTCCACACTCGCCCCGCAGGGATGTTCCACCAACCCTCCGGAGGCAGCCTCTATCATTATTCGCATCAGCAGGCCTAAATACTTTGTATTTGTCGTATCTGCGGCGATCACCAGCTTGACTTCACCTCCGGCGAATCCCTGGGGCACTATTACCTTTACAGTGTAATCACTTAATTCAAGAACTCCTGTCTCATCCGGACCTATGTAAGCCTTGATATCCTGGGCTGTTACATTCTCGCCCAGGTTCTCCACCACAATACCGATAGTGTCGCCGGCAGCTGCGCTTTCCTGGCTCAATTCAGTGATCACCGGCCCCCAAAAAATAGTTCCAGGCGTTTCGGCGCCCGTGAGCACCTTGAGCAATCTCAGGAGATCAAAGATGTTCACTCCTCCGCTGGCGTCCACATCCGCGATCTCTAACGTCCTATCGGTCTTCCCGGCAGGATTGCCCAGAACCTTAAGCATCTCCAACAGGTCGAAAATGTTTACCTGGCCGTCCTCGTTGATATCGCCCCGATATGTGGCGGCTGCGGCGGCATGTGTCTGCGAGGAAGAAATATTTGAAAAAGAGAACAAAAGAAAAAGCAGTGTACAAGATGAGAGGATCATCCCAAACCAGCGGTTTTTCATTTACTGCCTCCTGGTGAATTTTTAAACGAAATCCTGTGGTTTTTTGATTTTTCACAATAATGACAATATTAAATATAAAGACATTTGTCAATATTCAAATTATCATTTTGCGATTTCTAATATGCGGTGGAAAAGATTAAGATCACTCGCGTCTGTCCAAATAGGTCGCTATAAATTAAATTTCCCTTTAGACGTTTTCGATCACTGCATGCCCGGCTCTGTCTGGATGTGACTTTCTCTTTTTAGCCCTTGCATAACTTTGCCCCCGCACCCCGGGCGACCGGCGGTCGCCCCTACGGTTGGCTTAAGGGGCCGTTTACTAAATCCCTTGTACAGCTTGAAAATTGAACCGAAAAAAATTATTATGCTTTCTTGATAAGAAAAATAAACCGGAAGAGGAGCGATGAACAGCATAGAGCGGGTAATGTCAGCAGTCAGCCACCAGGAGCCAGACCGGGTGCCGATCACTTTTGACGCCCAGCCGGAGGTCTACGGGATGCTCTACTGGCATTCAGGCATCAGCGCCAGGGCCCACTGGTAGACTACTTCCTAGAAGCCGCTTTTCAGGTTGTTGTGCACCTCGAAAGCCGCTTTTTTTATCCAGCTTGTGACATCTTCCTTTCCCATGCTCTGTCCTTTAAACCGCCGCACCCTCTGAATCACGGATTACGCGGATAAAAGATTTGATTCCACAGTTCCCCAAACCCTCCCCCAAAGCAGCGGGGCGGCGTTGATCCGTGTCATCCGTGTTAAATCTGCGCCATCCGTGGTTCAAAAGGGAAACTAACGGCGCACCACCCGGAAGCCTGAGTCGATGTTCCAGCCGTAAGGGTAGCTGAAGCCACGACGGGCAGACCGGCAGTTGTCCGAAAAGTCGTACCAGCCACCGCCCCGCACAACTCGGACGGAGCCGCTCGACGGCCCGACAGGGTCGGTCTGGCTGGTGCTGCTGTAACTTCCATACCAGTCACTGCACCACTCAAAGACATTGCCCGCCAGGTCATACAACCCGAAAGGATTCGCAGGATAACTGCCTACATCCACTGGATGCCCCAAGTTTTTGCACTCATAATAATTGGTGTTGGTGCAACTTAGCGTCCCGTCATTCGTCCCATACTCATATTGCTTTCCCCCACGGGCTGCATACTCAAACTCAGCCTCACGCGGAAGATCAAATCCATACTTCACAGCAAAAGCCTTCGCCCCATACCACGTCACATACACCACTGGCCAGTTCTCCTTGCCCGCCGCAACACTGAAACTCGTCCCGTTATAACTGATCCAGCAACTGTCGCAACTGTCGTCGGAATCGTAACTGCCTGAAAGGTAAATGTACTCCTGCCCGCTGTAATCCCCTTTCGCACCATTAACGCTGTCAGTTGTCGCCGTTATCTCGCCCGCAGCCAGGGCGGCGTTCAAGTACGCCGTGTACTGGGAGTTGGTTATTTCATACCGCCCCATCTGAAATGCAGAAACAGTCACGCTGTGCACCGGCTGTTCAAGGCTATCACCTGTGGTGCTCCCCATCTGGAAAGTCCCGCCGGGAATGGAGACCAGGGTGATACCTTGGATAACCGTGGTGTCGCCGGGGGCAATCCCGCCGGAGGCCGTGGCGGTTATGCCGCCAGCCGTAACATCGCTGCCGCTAACCGTAACCTGTGTGCTCTCCGGGCTGAAAGTATAACCGCTCTTTGCAGGCGTTACAGTGTAAGCGCCATCCGACAGGCCGGAAATAGAGTAACTCCCCCCGGAGCCGGTGGTAAGCGTGATGTCCACCCCGTTACCGGTTATTTTCACACTGACTCCAGTCAACCCGCTGCCACCCTCCAGCACGCTGCCCTGCAAGGAATACGTGGCAGGGGCTGCGCCGCGCCGCACAATCCGGAAACCTTCACTGCTTTTCCTGGCGTCCGGGGTGTCGGCGTCACGGCGGGCTGAACGGCAGCCGTCGTAGCCGTCGCCGCGGTCGCCGCCCCGCCTGATACGGTAGGAGCCGTAGGGGCCGCTTGACGGTCCTTGAGGATCAATCGCATTCTCACTACTGTAATCCCCATACCAATCGTTGCACCACTCATAAACGTTTCCATGCATATCATATAATCCGAAGGCGCTCGCCTGCTTACCGCCCACCGCATGCGTGGCATCATGGCTGTTGTTGTTATACCACCCGGCTTTATCCATGTCGGCCTCGCTGTCGCCAGTGTAAAAGCTCGTCGTCGTACCTGCGCGGCAGGCATACTCCCACTCCGCCTCTGTCGGAAGACGGAAACCGTTTTTCGTAAAATCACAGGCCCAGGTTGTCAGATTATAACAAGAATCAAGGCCCGCCAGCTTGCTCAGCTTGTTGCAGAACGCAACCGCATCGTACCAGCTTACCTGCTCCACCGGACGGTTCAAGTCCCCAGTGAAATAGGACGGGTTGCTGCCAATAACCGCCTGGTATTGAGCCTGCGTTATCTCGTACCACCCTATCTGGAAAGCGCTCACAGTCACCTGGTGCACCGGCTGCTCGTCATTATCACCTGTAGTGCTCCCCATCTGGAATGTCCCACCTGGAATGTATGAAAAATCAATGCCTTGGACGACTGCTGTTTTTAGACTCCACTTCCGCGCTTTCATCACGCTGAAATGATCGGTTTCGACGTAAAGCAGCTTCTTCTCGTAATCTTGCCGTGAAGAGGGAAAAGCCACCCAATCCCTGTCGGTTTCGCTGTAATAGACCGCTTCTAATATATCTGTGGAATCGGCATTTGAAGGAATGGGCAGGGAGACGGTTACAGGCTGGTTGAAAATAAGCCCTGAAGGCTCTAATTCAACAAGGACTTCACTTGTATCTTCCAGAATACCAAGTTCATTTGCAGTTTCAACTGACACCTCACTTACCGAAATCTGCATGTCCGCATTTAAAGCTCCGGCTTTCACCTCCACACTCGCCCCACAGGGATGTTCCACCAACCCTCCGGAGGCAGCCGCTATCAATTTTCGAATAATCGGTCTTAAATACATTGTATTTGTCGTATCTGCGGCAATCACCAGCTTAACTTCACCTCCGGCGAATCCCTCGGGCACTATTACCTTTACAGTGGATTGGCTTAATTCAAGAACTCCTGTCTCGTACATACCTATGTAAGCCTTGATATCCTGGGCTGTTATGTTCTCGCCCAGGTTCTCCAGCACAATACCGATAGTATCGCCGGCAGCGGCGCTGGCCTGGCTCAATTCCGTTATCACCGGCCCCCAGGAAATGGTTCCGGGCGTTTCGGCGCCTGTGAGCACCTTGAGCAATTTCAGCAGATCAAAGATGTTCACTCCTCCACTGGCGTCCACATCCGCGATCTCTAACGTCCTATCGGTCTTCCCGGCAGGATCGCCCAGAACCTTAAGCATCTCCAACAGGTCGAAAATGTTCACCTGGCCGTCCTCGTTGATATCGCCCCGATATGTGGAGGCTGTTGCGGCAGGTGTCTGTGAGGAAGAAAGAATTGAAAAAGAGAACAAAAGAAAAAGCAGTGCACAAGATGATAGGGCCATTCCAAAACAGCGGCTTTTCATTTGCTGCCTCCTGGTGAATTTTTACACGAAATCATGGGTTTTTGATTTTCTCCGATAATAATAATTTTAAATATAAAGACAATTGTCAATATTCAAATTATCATTTTGCGATTTCTAAAATGCGGTGGAAAAGTCTAAGACCTCTCGCGTTTGTCCAAATAGACCTTAAGATATTTAACTTTGCCCTCCGCCCCTGGCTGAGCAGTTACAAAAAATATTAAATCCCTCTTGCACCTTGAAAATTGAACCGAAAAAAATTATTATGGTTTCCTGAAAATAGATCTAGAAACGGAAGAGGAGCGATGAACAGCAGAGAGCGCGTAATGACAGCAGTCAGCCACCAGGAGCCGGACCGGGTGCCGATCACATTCGACGCCCAGCCGGAGGTGTACGGGATGCTCTACCGGCATTTCGGAATCAGCGCCAGAGCCGAGTTGTGGGATGCGCTTCACGTGGACACCTGGCTTGAGGGCCCGGTGGTCAGCGACCCGCGGGAGAAAAAGCTGGAGGACGGTCTTTTCCAGAACCGGTGGGGCTACCATGTCAAGATGCAGCCTTACCGGGTGGGTGAGAAAACGGGATACTACGAGGAAATGGTTTACCACCCGCTGGCCCGAATCCAGACAATCGCTGAGCTTGAAAAGCACGACTGGCCCGTCCCGGAGCTTTTAGACTTCCACCATCTCAACGATCTCAGGCGTACACAGCCGGACCGCGCGATTATCGCCCACATTACCCACGGCAGCTATTTCAATGCCACTTTCCTCAGGGGTATGGAGCAGTTCCTGGTAGATCTCGCTATAAACGAGCCACTCGCCGAGGCGCTGATAGAGCGGGCCTCGGTTTATCTGTTCGAGGCGCTTGACCGCCTGTGTGATCAGGCGCCGCAGGGGTTCGATATTTTTTACGTGGCTGATGACTACTGTATGTCGAGCGGCCCCCTTTTTTCCCCGGATGTGTTCAAGACTCTGATCAAGCCTTACCTGAGAAGGATCGCCGATACCCTTCACGATCACGGCAAGAAATTCCTGCTCCATGTCTGCGGCTCGGTGCGCCTTCTGCTGCCGGAGATTATCGACTCAGGAGTCGACATCCTCGAGCCTATCCAGCGCCGCTCGGCAGGGATGAACCTCAGGGAATTAAAAAAAGAGTTCGGCAGGGACCTGTGTTTTTACGGCTCAGTGGATCTCCTGGAGACCCTGAACAAGGGCACTGTGGAGGATGTCCGAAAGGAAGTCCGCGAAAATATGAAGATCCTCGGGCCCGGAGGGGGCTTCATTATCGGGCCGGGACACACCTATATCCAGATCGACTCGCCCCTCGAGAATATCCTGGCCATGTACGAAACCGCGTACCTGGAAGGCGGCTACTGATTTTGTTTTGAGATTTTTAACATTTTGTTTATTGTAATTAAGGAGTAACAAGGCCAAAGGAGAAGCAGTGAAAAAGGCTAAAGGTGGAAAAAAGAATGTGCTTCTTGCAATTAAAGCGATGCGCCAGGAGCTGACTGAGCGATTCACCGTCAAGCGCATCGGCGTTTTCGGCTCGTTCGCCAGAGGCGATGAAGGCCCGGGCAGCGACCTGGACATTATCGTGGAACTGGAAGAGCCTACATTTGACCATTACATGGATCTCAAGTTCCGGCTGGAGGAGGTTCTCAATCGCCCGGTGGACCTGGTGCTGGCTGACACGGTAAAACCCCGCCTCAGACCAATCATCGAACGGGAGGTCGTCTATGCCTAGGGACTCTCGTCTGTTTCTGGATGACATCCTTGAAGCAGTGTGTAATATCCGTGAGTACACGGCAGGCATGGATTATAACGCTTTCAGACACGACAAGAAAACCCGGGACGCGGTGGTCCGAAATCTTGAAGTGATCGGCGAAGCGGCAGGACGACTGCCAGAATCGCTTCGCAGAGCCACGCCGGAGATCGAATGGAAGAAGATCAGCAGTATTCGAAACATCCTCATTCATGAATATTTCGGCGTCAGTCTACCAATCATCTGGGACGTTGTGCAAAGCAAACTCGATCAATTGGAAACCTCCTGCCGGAAGCTTTTGGAAAAAAGGCTGAATCCACCGGAGGAAGTATAAATGGCTGTACGCATTTCACCAATTTTCCTCAAAATCAAAAATTCCAGAGACGCCTGAAGATTATTATCCGGGTGACAAGCCTAATCCCAATCCGCCGGTGTTCGTGGAGTAGCTTATAAAAGAGCAACCTTCCGACCTGGAGACCGACAACTACGATTTGCCTGCCGATGACTGATGAGATTCGAGTTGAAAGATCTGAAACGGTATATGAAATGCTCAGTTATTGGTCAAAGAAACCACTTCCAGAATAAAATTTTTTCTTTCACTATATATTTAGATAATAAACTCTTCTTGACTTCTTGAATCCTAAACCCCAACAAGGGGAGAACTCATGAGCGGATTAACAGACAGCGCGGGTCTGCGCAAGTTCGTTTTCAAAACCGTGCGTGAAACCCCGGTATTCGATATACACACCCATCTCTATGCCCCCTCTTTCGGAAAGCTCCTTCTCTGGGGTGTGGATGAGCTGGTTACTTACCACTACCTGGCGGCAGAGTTCTTCCGGTATTCAGATCTCCCGGCGGCAAAATTCAACTCTCTCGCTAAAAGCCAGCAGGCCGATCTGGTCTGGAAAACGCTCTTTATCGACCACTCCCCTGTCTCCGAATCCAACCGTGGCGTGCTCACCACCCTGCAGAGTTTCGGCCTGGATGTGGGGAGCAGGGACTTGAAAACGATGCGCAATTATTTCCGGAAGACCAGTGTGGAAAACCATGTAGACAAGGTATTCGTGCTGGCCAATGTGCAGGCAGTGGTAATGACCAACGATCCTTTCGATGACCTCGAGCGGACAGTGTGGCTTGCGGGAAAAGGCTCCACAGATGCCCGTTTCAAGGCCGCCTTGCGGATCGATCCACTGCTCATGGACTGGGAGAACAGTGCTGGCAGGCTGGCAGGCTGGGGATATAAGACAAGCCCGGAGCTGACAGAAACGACCCTGGCCGAGGTCCGCCGCTTCCTCGAGGATTGGATCGGGAGGATGGAACCCCTCTACCTGGCGGTCTCCCTGCCGCCTTCTTTCCGCTTTCCTGAGAACAGTACCAGGGCCCGGATTATCGAAAGCTGCATCCTGCCTGTAACCCGCAAGGCAGGGATCCCCTTTGCCATGATGATCGGGGTGAACAAGCTTGTCAACCCAAAGCTCGGCGTAGCAGGTGACGGGGTAGGCAAATGCGACATGGGTTCTGTCGAGGCCCTGGCGAGAAATTTCCCGGATAACAAGTTCCTGCTGACTTTCCTGAGCCGGGAAAACCAGCACGAAGCATGTGTCACAGCCCGCAAGTTCAATAACATAATGATTTTCGGCTGCTGGTGGTTCATGAACAACCCCAGCATAATCCGCGAGATCACAGCAGAGAGGCTCGAGCTGCTGGGCACGAGCTTCGTGCCCCAGCATTCGGATGCCAGGGTCCTGGACCAGTTGATCTACAAGTGGACCCATTCCAGAGAGCTGATCGCAGAGCTGCTTTTCGAGAAGTATGACGATATCCGCAGAACCGGCTGGATTGTGCAAGAAGAAGAAATCGAGCGGGATGTGAAAAACCTGTTTTCTGATAATTTCAAGCGGTTTGTGGGCCTTCATTAACGCGAAAACCACAAACCGGCCGGGCAATGGAAAAACAGCAATCAATCAGGAATAAAGGCTTGTGATCAACCCGATATTGTTATTTACCGGATTTATTTTAATCACCCTGTGGGGGATCGCCCATATTGTCCCGACAAAGCCGGTTGTTGAGGGTTTTGGACAAATATCAGAAGACAACCGGCGAATTGTAACAATGGGATGGATTGCCGAAGGCCTGACCCCGTGCTTTATCGGCTTGCTCGTTCTGCCTGTCGCTATATCAGTAGGCACCCGGAACCCGGTATCTGTCATTGTGTACAGGGCATCCGCATTAATGCTCATAGTCATGGCTGGATTGAGCTTGCTGACCGGAGCCAGGACTTCCGTTTTGCCGATGAAGATTTGTCCGTTTGTAAAATTGCTGGTCGCAGTAATGTTTTTCCTGGGAAGTGTCATATAAATGTCCGGTGATTTGGAACAGCGTTTTTGTCATTTACTGTCCATTAAAATAACTGACCCGGACTGTTCACAAATCATTTAAGTGGGGTGATTTCCCGGAGCCTTGGGGGTGGCGGGCGCATGAAATGCGCACCGCTGCGCTTGGAAGCGCAGCGGTCTGTGCGACTTCAGTCGCACAGCCGCCACCCCCTCCTCCGCCGACTGAGAAACCGCTTGTCTATATCAGAACCCCCATGCCCGACCGGGCGTTTCATAAATGGTCCGGCCTAAGAGAACCAGCCCTGTTCCCCTGGAACCGGGCTTTTTTAACTGTCTTTTTCTTAACAATGGAAATAAAATATAAAATCATGTTTCTTTACAATTTTAAAGGGGGCGACTATGAAGCGGAGAGAATTTTTGAAAACAACAGCTCGCGGGACCGGGCTGACAATGATCGGCACCGGTGCATTGGCCACTAGAGGGGCAGCGCGCTCTCCGCAGGCTGAACGACCGAATATTCTCCATATCATGTCCGACCAGCAGCAGTGGGGCACTATCGCCGGGCGGACTGAATGCAGAACTCCGAACATAAACCGTCTTGTCCGCCAGGGAATGCTGTTCGACCGCTCGTATACGCCCTGTGCGGTATGCTGCCCGGCGCGCGCCATGCTCCTGAGCGGTGCCTATCACTGGCACAACGGCGTTTTCAACCAGATACACTCCTCGCCCTCTGTTCACCGGGACATGTACCCTGATGTGGTCACCTATTCGATGAGACTGAAAGAACAGGGATACGGGCTGGGATATGTCGGTAAATGGCATGCCACTTATACCCGCACGCCTTTGGATTTCGCCTATGACGAGATCGGGGCGCCGCTGTCTTACAACCCGCGGTTGCTCAAGAACATTAGCTATAGTGATGAACGTAAAAATGGGCTGCTGCAAAAGACCTCAGTCCGGGAATTCCAGTGGCCCGGCAGCGAGCCTTTTACCATGTGGGGCTTTCTCGAGGGCGCGGAAGAGGATACGAACATGTGGGGCATTGCCGAGACCGGTATTCAGATGCTTGACCGTTTCACGCAAAGAGAAAAACCGTGGCTCCTGGAGATCCATTTCCCTGAGCCGCACGATGCCTATATGCCCCTGAAAAAATATCTCGACCGCTGCGATCCCCGGACCATAACGGTACCCAAAAGCTTCTACGATACTTTCGAGAATAAGCCGGGAATGCACCGCCGCGAGTCGGAATCGTGGGGAAAAATCACCGAGAGCGATTACCGGGAAAGCCGGGCCCATTATTATGCTTACTGCGAGATGCTCGACCTCCAGGTGGGAAGGATCCTGGAAGTCCTCGAAAATTCAGGCCAGGCGGACAACACTGTTGTGGTCTTTACTACGGATCACGGGGACATGGTGGGCGCGCACAGGATGTATATCAAGGGCTGGATACCCTATGAGGAATGTTACCGCATCCCGCTGGTTATCCGCTGGCCGGGTCATATCGAGCCGGGTTCGACATGCAGCCGCCTTGTGCAGAGCCACGACCTGGCCCATACGTATGCCGAGCTGTCGGGAGCCCAGGCGCTGCCTTTTGCCGACGGCCGCTCGCTCGTTCCCCTATTCAGTAACCCTGCCAGGGACGACTGGCGGAATGAGATCCTCTGCGCTTTCTATGGCGGAGAATTCCTCTTTACGCAGCGCATGGTTATTACGGACCGTTACAAGTATGTTTTCAACGGCTTTGATTATGACGAATGCTACGACCTGCAGGATGATCCTGAGGAATTGCATAACCGGGTGAGCGATCCGGAGTGCAAACCCGTTGTGGATGATATGCGGGCCCGGCTGTACGCTTTGATGAACGAGTTCGAAGACCCGTTCGGCGACACCCAGAATAGAATCAGTATCGGGCAGCCTCCCAACCGGTACGGAGCTCCAAGATATCTGCCCCGCGGCCGGAGATTATAATTTTACCAGGAGAATACAATGAAACTCTGCTCTTCTCCAACTATCATGTCTGCCCTCATATTAGCCGTATTCTTTCACCCCGCCGGTCTATCCGGTCAGGGTCGAGTCGGCCTCTGGATCAAATATGAAAAGAATTTTCAAAGCAGCAGGCAATATGAAAACCCTCTTTACGACCTTAAAAATTTCGTTGTCCGCTTTACTTCTCCCACCGGACGGGTTAAAAACATACATGGCTTCTGGGATGGAGAGCGGAACTGGAAAGTGCGTTTCTGCCCGGATGAGAAAGGCACATGGGCTTTTACAACCGAGTGCAGCGATAAGGAAAATTCAGGGCTGCACGATATAAAAGGTTCGTTTGAATGCATGGCGCATGATAACCAGCTCGACATTTATACCAAAGGCTGTATTACCAGGCCGAAAGGCGCTTACTATCTGACCCATGCGGATGGCACTCCGTTTTTCTGGACAGCCTGCACTGCATGGAACGGAGCGCTGCGTTCCACGGATGAAGAATGGAAAATCTATCTCGAGGACCGGGTCAAAAACAGCTACAACGTGATCCAGCTCGTCACTACCCAGTGGCGCGGCTGTGAGGCGGACATCCTTGGTCAGAAGGCATTTGAAGGGTCTGGACGGATAAAAATCAACCCGGAATTTTTCCAGCGCCTGGACCGTAAAATAGACCGGATAAACGAGCACGGCCTGGTGGCTGCGCCGGTTCTTCTCTGGGCGCTTCCTTTCAGCGAGGGCAGGGAGCTGAGTCCTGGTTATTACCTGCCCGAGGGGGAAGCGATCCTGCTTGCCCGCTACATGGTAGCCCGCTACGGGGGCAACCACGCGATCTGGATCCTGGGCGGCGATGGGAGATATGTCGAGGAATTCGAGCAGCGCTGGAAAAATATCGGCCGCGGGGTTTTCGCCGAGGAGCATCCCGGCCTTGTCTCCCTTCATCCCCACGGCCGGTCCTGGATCGGACGCGCTTATGCCGGGGAAGACTGGCTGGATATCGTGGGCTACCAGTCCAGCCACAGTAACGGCCCGCAGACAGTGAATTGGATCAACAACGGGCCGCCTGCAAAAGACTGGGACAAGCTCCCAGCCAGGCCGATTATCAATATGGAGCCGAACTATGAGGAATCCGGTTTCAAGATCACTGCTCAGGATGTACGGAACGCCAGCTACTGGAGCATTCTCGCCACACCTTCAGCGGGTATAACCTATGGGGCGAACGGGATCTGGCCCTGGCTGCGCGAAGGTGAAAAGATCCTGAACCACTCCAACCTGCTGAAAGAAAAAGAGGACGGCAGCTACTATCATCCGTGGCATGAGAGCATCAAGCTCCCTGGCAGCGTGCAGATCGGCTATCTGGCAAAGTTTTTCAAAAGCTTCGAATGGTGGAGGCTCAGGCCGGCTCCGGAAATCCTGGTGCACCAGCCTGGGGATGAGACTTTCAACCATTTTATCTCAGTTGCCGAAACGGATAACCACGACCTTATCATTGCCTATCTTCCGGTTAAATCGACAATTACTCTTTATAATCCATTGAACGTCAAATACAGTGGCCAGTGGTTCAACCCGGTTACAGCCGAATACTTTAATGCCGGAATTACCGGGAAAAACGGCTTCTTGGAGCTGACCTCGCCTTCGGATGGGGATATGCTTCTGGTCCTGAAAAAACAGTCCTGATGTGTTGCAAAGGTTCCATTTATAATTCAACGCTGGATAAGCCATAAAAAATACAACTGCAACTCAACTAGGGGATTGTGTTGACAGATGGTGTTTGATACTATTTTGCGTTCAAGTTAAGATTAACAATCCAAGGCCAGCCTGTTATGCTGTGAACCCGTTGGGGATTTTTTTCCAAACAGGCAAGTTGATCGACAAGTTGATCTTCGACGGCATTCATTGAGTTGAAAGCTCGATT